>JBPOFV010000293.1:0-3691 GCA_051252335.1 Marinicella sp.
CGATGTGGTTGATAGTTTGCCATATCAGTTGGAGAGCCAACAAATTCAAGCTTTACTGACATCTCTGCTGCAACCATTCAGTATCATCTCTGGCGGTCCTGGAACAGGTAAAACCACGATATTATTGAGTTTGCTCAGGGTCTTGATCCGATTAGGCGTACCCATCAAGCAAATTGCTTTGGCTGCACCCACCGGTCGAGCCGCCAATCGAATGACTGAGTCGATTGAAAATGGTTTGAATGAGTTTGGTGATTCAGATGGGTTGATTCAAGCAGATGTGAATGATATGACAGCCACCACCATCCATCGTTTACTGGGATCTAACCCACAACAAGCACGTAATCGCTTTCATGCCAATAAATGTTTGCCCTTTGACGTGGTTGTGATTGATGAAGTCTCGATGGTAGATTTAGAGTTGATGAACCAGCTGATTCAAGCCATCGGTCCCAGCACCCGCTTAGTATTTTTGGGTGACCAGTTTCAATTACCATCTGTGCAAAGCGGTGCATTGTTGGCAGATTTAATGCCACCAGTTGGGCAGGGTGCACTTAATACGGATGGCTTTTTAGCCATTTTAGCTGCACTTTGGCCAAACAATGGCCTCGCCATGTTGGCGCAAGAAACGATGAATGAAGTGCAGTTACTAACGGATAAAGTCACCGTATTGCAGGTGTCTAAAAGGTGCCAAGTACACATAGCGGCTCTCAGTGAGTATGTTCGACAGGGTGATGCAGAGACGTTTATTGGCGAAGCTCGCGCACTTGATAACAAGGGGTTGGAAGATTGGGCACAATCACATACAAACAGCGGTGTTTTCTGGTATGGCTTTGCCGCTGAACATCAGCACTGGCTGAAAGTATGTCAAAACTGGTATACCCAACATTATTTAAATCATACACCTGAAAAAAAGAGTTATGTAGAAATGGTGCGAGCCTTGAGGTACCAATCAATGGTACAAGAGGATCTACAGCAAAGCATGCTACATCCTGTGTTTTCAGCAATCAAATCTCAACGGATATTGACTTTAACCCATGGCGGACATACCGGTACGGAATATATCAATGCTTTGATTGTAGACTGGCTGAAAAATGACCTTCAAATTGAGTCGGTTAGTGATTGTTTTCATGGTGCTGTGATCATGATCAAGCGCAATGATGCCACCTTAGGATTGTATAATGGAGATGTGGGTTTGGTGATCGAAGTGGCACCCAATCAATTTCAGGTATTCTTTGAAACTGCCCATGCTTTCCAAACTTACTCAATTCATTTAATCCCAGATTATACTTTGGCTTTTGCCATGACGGTGCACAAAAGTCAGGGTTCTGAATTCAATCATGTATTGATTCCACTCACTGAACAACTAGAGAATCCATTGTTAACCTGTGAAATCATTTATACCGGTATGACACGAGCCAAACAATCGGTTTTTATTTACGGCAGTGAATCATCACTTAAACAAGCCATTAGCCACAAGACAGTCAGACACAGTGGCTTGCGATTTTGGTACAATGAACAGTCATAATATTGGAGTCAATGTATGCAAAAAGTAAGAGGTGTTGGTGGGCTATTTTTCAAATGTGATGATCCTGAAAAATTAGCCGCATGGTATAAAGAATATCTTGGTATTGAGATGGATGGCCCGACTTACGGCATGTTTAATCCGAATAATGCTCATGCTGATGACAGAACAGTTTGGAGTACATTCAGTTCAGATACTGACTATTTTGCACCATCTGACCAATCTTTTATGTTTAATTTTATTGTTGATGATGTGGAAGCCATGATTAAACAAGTGGTTAAAGGTGGCGCCAAACAAGCAGGTGAAATTGTCAATGAGTCATATGGCGATTTTGGTTGGTTTATAGACCCGGCAGGCTTCAAAGTGGAGTTATGGATGCCCAAAGCATTTGAGGCCACTGAATAAACGCATGAAAGCAATCGAAGACATTCGCATCCGCTTTGTAGGTGCAGGGAACATGGCGGCCAGTTTAATGGGCGGATTGTTGCAAAAAGGCATCACTGCCAGTCAAATGACAGCCAGTGACCCTGGTAAAAATCAACGTGATTACATTGAAAAACAGTTCCAAATATTGACATACGATGACAACAACACTCATTTTGGAATGCCAGATATTGTGATTATCGCAGTTAAGCCACAAATCATGAAGCGGGTATTGGTTGATGTGGCCCCCAGTATTAGACGGACCAACCCTCTGGTGATTTCTGTGGCTGCCGGTATCACCACATCCCAGATCAGTCAGTGGTTATCTGCGGATATGGCAGTGGTGCGCACCATGCCAAATACACCGGCTTTGATTGGACAAGGTGCCATAGGCATGTTTGCCAATACAACCGTAAGTAATGACCAAGCAAGATTAACTGAGCAAATCATGGATGCAGTGGGTACTTCAGTGTGGGTCAAAGATGAAAAACAAATCGATGCAGTGACTGCCTTGTCTGGTAGTGGCCCTGCTTATTTTTTTATGTTCATGGAATATTTACAACAGGCAGGAGAAAATCTTGGGTTGACAGCAGCCGATGCCGCGTTGTTGGCAAAAAAGACGGCCATTGGGTCAGCGTTATTGGCAGAACGCAGCCCTGAAACTTTACAACAACTAAAAGATCGTGTGACCTCACCTAATGGCACCACAGCTGCTGCATTGGATAGTTTTGCAGCAAATCATATTGAGGATGTCATCGAACAAGCCCTAACCGCAGCGAATGACCGATCAGTTGAGTTGTCTAAGGAGTTTGATTGATCTTGGATTATTGCAAAAATTAAAAATACACACCCCAACTCCCTCTCACCAACAGTAGAACCACTTAATGCATAGGTGAGCTTTAGAGTTTTCTGTTTTTGTATCTCAACACATTGGTAAGATCTTTCCATTTCAAGGAAATTCGAAAAACAAACAATCTTTTTCCCCTCTTGAGGGGGGAGTAAGGGGTGTGTGGGATAATAATAATCACAAGGAAAGTTGAGTAAACTGATTGAAGAATTATGTTAATTCCAGTATTTAATTAATTGATGAGTTGTCACTGTATCCATTTGGGCAATAAACCAACGATATTTTCACATCAATTATTCTGGTCTGCTTTATAATGGTCGGTTGTTGCTAATTTTTGTTCGATTGTTTCATGCTTAAAACACCCATCAGCTTCAAAGGTCCAGCTGGTCAAATTCAACAGCTATTTTCTGAAAAAACAGTATATAAAGCCACTCAGTGGTTGTTGAATGGACAATTGAATAATTGGCAGCACAATGCTGTATCTCAAGTTTCTCGAGCAGTTGTGTTGCATGCGGGGGATTCTTTTCATGTCAGCATGCAGTGGCCGATTAATCTAAAAGCTGATTCAGCAACAACAAAATTGGGATCTTGTTCTTGTCAACAGTCACATCCTTGTATTCACTTAGCTGCATTAACCGTATTTAATAAATCAAAGCTTGATCAACTGCCACCGTTCACCCAACAAATAAAAGCATTAAGAGATATCAACAGTAACTTTATGGCTTGGTTAAGTAGGCAACAACACGATCCATTTCCAAACATGGCCCGTCACAGAGTTATTTATATTTTGGATCAAGCTGAAAAAGGTGAGATAAAAGTCAGTTTATTTAAAGCTTATCTATCTCAAGATGATAAATACCAAGTAAAAGATGAAATTGATAGCAGCTTATATTTTAAAAAAC
>JBPOFV010000294.1:0-3689 GCA_051252335.1 Marinicella sp.
AATCAGTTTATTCAACGATTACAACTTAAAAAGGCATCGTATCAGCTGGCATTTCAACCTGATGAAAAAATCATTAACATTGCTCTTGATGCTGGTTTCGAAAACCATGAGTCATTTTCAAGGGCCTTTAAAAAAACCTATGAAGTTACCCCTCTTCAATTTCGCAAACAACCCAATTGGCTTAATTGGAACCAACAACATCAATACCATTTACCCAAGGAAACTAAAGCCATGGACGTCAAGATAAGTCATTTTCCAACCACATTAGTTGCTGTGGTTGAACACCAGGGCAACCCTAAATTATTAAATCAAACCATTACTCAATTCATTCAATGGCGTAAAAGCTGTGATGAGTCACCGGTGACTCAAGCTGAAACATTTGGAATAGCTTATTCTGACCCAGCCACCACACCCATGGATCAATTTCAGTTTGATGTCTGTGCCTCAATCACAAAGCCAGTTAGAAAAAACCATTTTGGTGTTGTGACTAAAACCATTCCAGGTGGTAGATGCGCACATTTAATTCATCGAGGATCTCATGATTTAATGGATGCCAAAATAAAATATTTATACGAGCAATGGCTGATTAAAAATAATGAAAAATTACGTGATTTTCCATGCTTTTTCAAGTATCACAACTTATTTCCACAGGTGTCTGAACATGACTTGGTAACCGATATTTATTTACCTTTAACTCACTGATTTTTACCTTTATTGATCATTTAAACTGTGCCAGCCAAGCACGGCTTGTATAGGGTGTTTCAATGGTTTCTAGATTGGTATGATCTAAAATGGAATTAATTCCATCAATCACTTTGTTGAAATGTTCTTTGGCTTGTTTCTGTAATGTTCCATGCGAGCGCCAAGCATCTTTGACTTCATCTATAGCTTGGTTGACAAGCATGGTGCTTTCTAACTTTAAGATTTGCTTAAAAAAGGCGGACTGGTGTAACAATTCAGTTTGGTCTTGCCTCCTGTTACCATAGTTATAGTTAGGAATTTGAGATTTGATAAAGGCTTCTATTTCTTGTTGCAAAGGTGCATTTAAGTTACGGTGATTCCATATGGCTAAAAACCAACCATTCTTTTTGCTGATTCTTTCAGCTTCATTTAATGCCAGGCACTTATCAACCACATTAAATGACGAACCGAAACTAACCAGATCAAATTCATCAGTGGGCATATTAGTTTGTTCTGATTGAGAAGCAAACCATTTGATATTACTTAAATGTTTACAGTCAGACATGCCAATTGATCGCATAGGCTCATTGGGCTCTAATGCAACCACCTCACCTACATGAGGTGACAATAATTGGGCCAAATAACCGGTTCCAGCTCCCACATCACAGACCTTTGAATTTTGATTTAAATCGACTTTAGTTACTATCTTATCTATGATATCCGCACAGTAATTGGGCCGTTTATTGTAATTTTGTGCCAACTTGGAATAATCCCATTTAATCTTCATAGTTTATTTATACTGAGTTGGTTACTGTCAATGCTTTTTAGGGCAAACTCCAATTGATTACAAAGTTCTGTCACAGTCATACTCCCATCATTCACCAATGTTACATGTGGAGATTGAGGAAATTCAGCAACAATGTCCTCACCAACAATCGAACAGTTTTCAGAGTCGTTTGACAAAAATGTTAATTGCCTTCTTTGTTCTAAAACATCGCTGGGTGCGGTAATCAATATCTCTATATATTGCTCAATATGATCTTTTAACCATTCGCGTACTTCATCAAACATCGATATGGTGGCACATATCACATCATGGTTCTGCTCAGTTAACAAAGCGCATAATCGGGCATGCTTCATACTGACTGATTTTCTTCCGACGAAATCATAATGCCCAGGTTCTTGATATATGGCTCTGAGTTCATCACCATCCAAATATACAATGGATGGACTGTGTTGTTGCATTCTGTGATAGAAGCATTCAGCCAGCGATGTTTTGCCTGCTCCTGACAATCCAGTAATCCAATATAATTTTCCAGTTTTCATGGTTTAAACCTCCAATCACATTTGAGACCCAAGTCTTTAATGAGTTGAACCAATCGATGACTTTCTTTAGGAATCTCCGAATCTTGATATATAGATTCAATAATTAACTGAATATGATCATCTGACAAAGCAATGCTGGCTTTGTTTGAATCTGTCAGCTTGCTTTCATAGCCTAATGAATGAAGTAACTGTTCAAATTCAGGGTACAGATCAACTTGTTCATCAATGGCTTGGTACTCATAAGCTGTTGATGAGAAATTGTATTTTTTCTTTAACTTGCCATGCTTGGCTAACTGGTCTTCAACTTGTCTACAAATTTGATAATCTGAGCTTTTAATCGCTTGTTGATGCTGTGCATTGCTGACTGAAATATTCAAAAAATCAGTGACTTTTAATAGTGTCGATTCAGCATCTTGTCTGTAGTCTTCAAACCTGAGGAGTAGTCCATCATTGTCATTTACATACTTCAGCCAGAGACTCATGAATAACAAAAGATACTCTTGTTGGCTCAATGGAAAATGATGAAATCTAGAATGGGCAAATGCACTTAAAGTTAGTGAATCATCAGGACTGTTGTGCTTCACTCTTCGCCATTGAGAGTGTAATAAATCTCGTGGGTCCCGAAAAAATAACACCGATGTTTGATCTTTTGCAACCGTGTAAGGCCAGCGGTGACAAAAAGTAGCTGCGTGAGGTTGATCGAAATTATAAATTGTTCCAAATGTCAATGAAGGTAAAGTTTGTTGCCAGTTATTATTGGCATCATTATAACGATACATGGTCTTATTGATTTGTTGCCATTCATTTGGAATCACCACATCCCATGGATTCCATACGGCCACACCAAGTTCAATCATACAATTAGCCAACCACGCAGACCCTGCTGGCAATTCAGGGGAAATTACATTGAATGTGGTGTGTGGAATTCCTTGTACTAACACATGTCATCCTGTCATTTAATTAAGTGGCGATATTATACCCACATTGCTTGTTATTTTGATTAACTAAAAATTAATGATCTGTACATAAATGATGTAACTATAAATGTATTGGCGAACTAAAGAACTTGCCAATAAGGCTGTTTCCCAAAATACTCAGACAAAAATCCGATTAACATATTAATCCTATAGGGTAAGTGTTTGTTCTGTGGATATACGGCATAGGCATTGATCAAATTATCAGCAATATATGAACATAAGACCGGTACTAACTTTCCGGTTTTAATGGCCTTATAACAAACAAAATCAGGTGATAGTATCAACCCTTTTCCATCAATCGCTGCTTCATGTAGAAAGTCACCATTATTACTGTTTAAAACAGCTGGCACTTTGATATTGAATGATTTACTACCTTCTTTAAAATGCCAAAGATCTGGTGCAACATTATACTTAAGTTTTTGGTGTCCAGATTGCAAATCAGTCGGATGTTCTGGCATGCCATGTTTCTTCAGATATGCTGGACTGGCACATAACACCAACTGACTGTAAGTAATTTTTTTAGCAACCAAGTTGGAATCTGACAATTGGCCAATTCGAATGGCCAAATCAAAACCATCATTGACAATATCAACTTTTCGATCATTGAATTCTATATTAAAAATCACATCAGGATGTATGTCATTGAACTGTCTGATGGCTTTGCTTAAGTGTTTTAAACCAAATGATAAAGGAGCGGCCAAATTA
>JBPOFV010000295.1:0-3671 GCA_051252335.1 Marinicella sp.
GCGTACACTGCCTAATTCTTGATCATGCCAGGTGGTGTATACAATATTTTTTCCATCTGAACTGAATTGAGGAAAAAACTCAAAATGATCGTTTTGTTTTGTGAGTCTTTGTGGTTTGCCATGCATGACACCTGCTTTTAATTCGACCGTGTAAATGTGTCCTAAGGATTGAAATACAGCCAATTTACCATCTGGTGATGCTTGTAACCAGCGCAACATTTTAGCGTCAAAACTTTTTGGCGAAACTTCATTCTTGACAGTGACCGCCTCACGAACTTCTCTTTGGTCATTGACTTTAAAGGGGATGTTATTGACTGTCTGTGATGCCACGTCTATATGATGTATTTCACCCTTGGCATAAAACACGATACCTGATCCATCAGGTGTCCAAGACATTGTTGGATAAACGCCATGAATGGCCCATGTTTCTTGCATGTCACGTTCTAAACCTGTAAAGATTGGTTGGATAGCACCACTTTCTCGGTCTTGAATGAACAAAGCACTGTCATTTCTGATGCGACGTACAAAGGCCAATGATTTGCCATCAGGTGAAGGCGTAGGTCTGACCGCACCGCCTGGTCCAGATACCCAGGGTTTAATGCTGCCAGTGGCCAGTTCTAAGGCAAATATTTCATATATTTGATTGTTCGAATCTTTAGAATACTCAAAGTATTTACCGGGTGTTGAATCACGTGAAAACAACACAAATTTTCCATCTGGTGTATAGACAGGCTCACCCAGATCTTTCTGTTCGTTGGGTCTTTTATTCAACTGAATACCTTGGCCACCTGTTTTGTGATACATCCAAATTTCACCAGCACCTAATGATCGCATGCCAGTGAAATGTTTTCTGGCTACCACATAATTACCATCCGGTGACCATGCCGGTGAATTCAATAACCTAAACTTTTCCTTGGTCACTTGCGTTGGATTGGCACCGTCAACATCCATGGTCCATATATTATCTCCACCATCCATGTCTGAAGTAAACACCAATCGAGCCCCATCTGGTGAAAACTGTGCTTGCATATCCCATGCCATGGAATTGGTTATATTTTTAGCTTGACCTCCAGCAAATGGCATGGTGTAAATATCGCCCAACAAGTCAAAAACAATCAACCGACCATCGGGACTCACATCCACATTCATCCAGGTTCCAGTGGAGGTATTGATGTTCACCATTTTCTTAATTCCTGGTGCATTATTAACATCCCATTTTTCAGATTTATTTTCTTCTGAATTGGCTGTCAGAGGTAAGTAAAGTAATGAAACGAGTATCAAGCAATAGGTTTTCATGGCATTCCAAATTTAAACAAAGTTGATAATTATACGTTTAAAAATCTAAATTTAGCTTACAATTTGGGCACTTTTTCTTTTTAAATCATCCATGGAAATTGGTTTAGGTGAGTTCCTGTCTTTATTGTGTGCGCTGTTATGGGCGTTTGCGGTCATTTGTTATCGGAAAGCAGGAGATCACATCAATGTCAGCGCAATGAACTTGTTCAAGATCAGTTTGACTTTGGTCTTAATGATCCCAACTTTGTATTTTACTGATGGATTTTCCCCACCTGAATTAACAATAAATGATTGGCTGCTGTTACTGGTCAGTGGCTTTTTTGGCATCATGCTGGCAGATTTGTTTTATTTGCGTGCACTGCAATTAATCGGTGCAGGCTTAACTGGGTTAACTGGGAGCCTATACAGTCCATTTGTGGTGTTTTTGTCATTATTTTATTTAGGTGAAAGCCTGAATAGTTGGCAAATACTGGGCATGGCTTTGGTTGTGGCAGGTGTCATAGTAATCAGTTATAGACGAAAATCACTTACCACCCAACATCCACCAATCAAAGGATTTATTTATGCTGCATTGGGCGTATTCTTTACTGCCTTAGGCATCGTCATGATCAAACCAGTCACCAATGAAATACCATTTTTTTGGATCATAACTATTCGCACAGTGGGTGGCATTCTCACCATGTTTTTATTCAACATGATCTTACAAAAAAATCTGAACCCACTTTCAATCATGCAGAGCAAGGGCAAATACTGGTTATTGGCTGGAGCCTTTTTAGGTCAGTACTTATCTACCATGGTATGGGTCGCAGGGTATAAATACACGTCGGCTTCTGTGGCTTCAATTCTGAATGAAATGGCCTCCATTTTCATCTTGATACTCGGCTGGTTGATTCTTAAGGAAGAACTTAATCGGCGCAAAATAATTGGCTCCATCATCAGTATTTCAGGCGTCATGCTGGTCTTACAGATGAGCCAATAATTACCAAGCACCTCCTAACCGATGAAAACAATGTTCTTGGCTTGAGCAAAAACCTTGTATCCATTTGAACAATAACAAGTAAATAAACAATTGTTTACACAAAATACTCACAGCCTCATGGTTTTGTATTATAGTATTAATGTCGGTTAATGATTTAATTTCACGTTCATGGAAATACCCAACAACATAATCAATCTAGACACAGCTACAAGCCATGATGCCAATCATGCCAAGCGTATTCAACCATGTGTTTATTTTGGTAATGTCAGCAGAATTCATATCAATCGGTTCAAAGCTTATACCCAAATCATTGCTGATAAGTTACATACCAAATGGCAAATTACTGAAGATTTAAAAGAAGCCAATATTGTGGTTGAAGTTATTTACCATGAAGCCATCAATAAAAAATCGCTCCAAATGTCTGTTCTATCTGGCCCTGCACATTTAAAACCACCAGTGATTCATGCTTTTAATCTTTCTTTTGATGAAAGTAAAATGATCAAGCAGTTAAATTCAGCCAGTAAACAATTATCTGCCAATGATCAACCTCAAGAAGAAGATGATGGTGAAATAAGGACAGATAAAATGATTAAGGTGTGTGGTCACCTGAACCAATCCTTAGAGGACATTTGCCAGTTATTTAACCGAACTAATTTACAGTTTTTTCCAACTCATGATATTTTTTCAGATCAAAGCACCATGTATCATGATCAAATACTGATTCTGGTTGACCCTAAATCCACTGAATCTCTGGCTGAGTTTCAACTATTGATGAAAAAGAAACATGAGTCAGTGACAATCATTGATGAATTAACTGTTGCTGTCATCAATGACCCTGACGACCAATCCTGTGAGGATGTTTTTGATTTAATCTATGATTTAGCCGACGATAACACGCAAGTTACACTACTGAATTTGGACGATCAAAATGAATTGGATGTCTTTGTAAATTATTTTTAATTGTCTCTATCATTGGGATATGATTCTTCTTCAACCCTCAACCTAGTAAGTATCAGGTATTGAGCTCAGTATAAATTTATGTCATAGTGCAAATGATGAAACCACTCAAATATACAATTCTATTCTTCAGTCTGACTTTGTTAACACCTGGCATAATTTTTGCCAAAGATGCCAAGGAATATTTAACTTTGGCTTTACAGCAGGATCAAGCACATAGAAATCAAATTAACCAATTGCATGGTTCAGGCAATGCACAATCCCAGAAACACATAAAACTGGTGCAATCACTGGAACAAGCACAGCATCAACTGGACATTGATAATCAGCAAATTTTAGATCGAATTATTGAGCAATTAGGGCGTTGGCCAGGCATCAATGATGTGGGCGAAAATGCTGCCAAAATTGCCATGCTTTTGTTTAAAAGAAGCACCCCATC
>JBPOFV010000296.1:0-3662 GCA_051252335.1 Marinicella sp.
GTGGTACCTTTCTATACCGATCAAATAAACGGCGTATTGGATGTAGACAGTCCGATCAAGAATCGCTTTTCAAGCACCGACCAAGAATTCTTTGAAGCTGTGGTCAAAATATTTATCCAATCAATTTCCTGACCCTTCATAGGAATTAACCAGTTAATAAGTTAATAGTGCACCGGCATTTACTTAAAAGAATAGCCAGGTAGATCCTAGGATAGCAATGAGGAAAATCATACAATCATGCAGGATTTGCGAAGCCTTAAAGCCTCGATGCAATCAAGAATCAGCCATAAAAACAGCTTTCTTTTTGTTACCTAAGGCCTATTCATTATTTCATATCTACGAGTTATAATAATTAAAAAACATCAGGGATAAACATGCCAGAAAATCTAAATTCCAGAACAGAAGTGGTTCGCGACACCATAGTCTTACAACTTAAATTGATCGTTGATGGATTGCGTGATTTGGCTTTGATGCCCCTGTGTTTTTTTGCTGCTTTAATCGGCTTAATCATTCACCGTGAAAAACCAGGCAGGTATTTATACCGCATCCTCAGCTATGGTCGATTTTCTGAAAAGTGGATTGGTTTATTTGATGACGCCAGTAAAGACAAAATGGCGCCTATTACCTATGAAGGTAAAAATTTTGATGAAATGATACAAAAAACCCAGACTGCATTTGAATCTAAATACATAGACCCTGATAAAAAAGATTTACTGGTTAAAAAGTTAAACGACGCATTGAATGAAATCAACGGAAAAATAAACAAGAGCAAGGCAACTGACAGCAATTCATAACCACTTCAATGTCTCATCTATCTATTGTTAATCCTTATTTTCTTGGTTAATAATCTCTATCAGGTCTGACAGTTTAAAAGGCTTGGTGATTTGGTAATCAATTTCATGTGCTTCACATAACAACCTCAGTTCACTGGATAAATCAGCAGTCATGATCACTGATTTAGCTGTGACATCTAATTTTCTACAGGCTTGAATGAATTCAATACCAGTTAAATCTGGTAAATGATAATCCACCAACAACATGTCATACCGCATGTTACTGATACCAGCCAAGGCATGATTGGCATCATCAAAAATATCTACCACATGACCCTCCTTTTCCAATAACTCCAATAACAATTGTTGGTTTATTGGATTATCTTCAACCACCAACAAGTGCAAAGTCTTATGTTTTGAAACAGTTGGGTTGTATTCACAAAATAAGGCATCTGATTTACTAGAAAATAGCTGGCGCAGGTCTTGTATGGCAAATGGCAAATCAATGTTCCGGAGTGTGCCTTGCTGATATACATTACGTTGGTACATTGGTTTAACCAAATAGACGGGGATTAATTCTCTGTTGGCTGCTCGAATGATTTGGCTGTGATCAACCCCTTGCTGAGTTAATTCATCATCAACCACAAACAATGCATCAACTTGATTCAGTAATTCACTGCTATTTGATTGGTCGTTTTCTGCATCAATCCCTGAAATCTCCAATGCATTTGAAAGCGCTTTCCTGATCTCATAATTAACGGCTGAATCGTGGCCAATGATTTGAACTTTTTTGTTTAATTTGGATTGAACAGAACTGGATTCTTGATTGGTTTCAAGTGGTAAATAACAATGAACTGAAGTGCCAATTCCGGGTTCACTGAATACTTCAATGCCGCCATCCATCTTTTCAAGTAGTTTTTTCACAATACTCAAACCCAACCCTGTGCCACCATACTTTCTGGTGACTGAACTGTCAGCTTGAGTAAATGGCTCAAACAAATTATCCAACACCTCTGGATCTATGCCAATACCGGTGTCATTTACTGTCAACACCACATCACCAGCAGAGTCAGCATGTAACAACACTGAAATTTGTCCCTTGTGGGTAAACTTGAATGCATTACTCAGTAAATTCATGATGATTTGTTTTAGCCTGACAGAATCTGCCAGCCGTTCAAGCTGCAATTGTGGGTCTATATCAATCCAGAAAATCAATTTCTTTTTGCTGATAGCGGAAACAAATGCTTTACCCACTTGGTCCATCAGTTTGGCTAAATTAACGGGCCTAATTTCTAACACCAATTCACCGGCTTCAATTTTAGACAGGTCTAATATATCATTGATGATGTGGAGTAAATGCTCACCAGATTCAGCCACTGCCAAAGCATAGATCCGCTGTTCTTCATTTAAGTTGGTTCCTACCAACAATTCATTCATACCCAAAATGCCATTCATAGGCGTACGGATTTCATGTGACACTTGCGCCAAAAAGTCACTTTTAGCCTGATTAGAAGCATTGGCTTGCTCGGCTAAATCATTAACTGCCTCAAATAATCTGGCATTTTCTAATGCCAAAGAAGATTGCGTGGCGTAAGCCTGAGCTAAACTGATGTCAGACTGGTTGAATGTGCCGTGATTTTTGGTGATTTTTACCAAGCCTAACCGTTCTTGGGAGTGACTGAATAACACCCATAATATTTCACCAGGATTGGTTTTTTCAACCTGATGATTAGTTTGTGCTTCAAACATGTGCAGCGCTTTGGCGCCCAAATCGTTTTTCTCAGCTGTACCTAAATGAGGTTCACTGAAGATTTGATAATTGTTTTGACTGTTCCAATAACACACTTCAATTTGATCAGATTTAATTTTTTGTTTAATCAACTGCTTAATTTTTTCTAACAATTGATCGGTATCCAAGGCGGTAACCAATGATGTGGTCAATGACAGTTGGCTCTCAGCAAAAGCTTGCTTCTCATTGGCTTGTGATATACGGGCATTGTATTGCCACCGTTTTCTATACAAATAAAACACTGACCCCAATAAGGCCAATCCAAACAATGAATACAATAAATAAGCTTGACGACTTTTCCATGGTGGTGAGGTTACTGTGAATTGAAAACTTTCAGCGACAGACCAGTCACCACTTTGTGTGCGTCCTCTGACAGCAAAAACATAATCCCCCGAAGGCAGTTGGTGAAAAGTGAGTTGGTTTTGTTGATTGACATGTTCCCATGGGGCGTCCGGTTTTATTTTGTATTGATATTGGTGATTTTTGGGGTTGGTGTATGACAACAACTGATATTGGAAACCTAAGCTGCCATAATTAAAGGGTAGTGTTGTTTCGCCTTGGGTTGGTTGGCCATTGATGGAAATACTTTGTATCTCAACCTGAGCCTTAGAAATAACCTCAGACTCTTCATCTTTATTGATATCACCTTTGATTTGTAACAAACCTGCATCACTGAATATCATGATTGATTCATCATAGGCTTTTTCAATGCCAATGACATGGTTACTGGGTAAGTTTTCAGCCACTGAAAAACGTTGAATGATCTTATTTTGATTGGGCTCCAAGACAATAACCCCATTTTCTGAAATCATCCAAATGTGATCATCAATGTATTCCATTGAAAAAACAAAGTCCTTTGAAATTTGAGCATTGATTTGAGCCGTGTCTTGTTGAATCAGATTCCCTTCACTGATCTGATACTTCAATAAACTGCCATTAGTTAACAACCAGATGGCTGTGTGTTGTGGGTTCAATACGATGCCACTGAAGCCTTCATTGGAACTAATTAAGGTCGTGAGCGTTTCACCATGAACATCGAACTTTTCAAGGCCCCTGTTACCAACCAGCCAATACTGGCCAACGGGGCCAATGATTTGATC
>JBPOFV010000297.1:0-3652 GCA_051252335.1 Marinicella sp.
GGCCGAAATTGTGTGGTTTTGGCCACTGGTTACTATACATAAGCCAGCCAATCTTGAATGAATAAAACCCAAGCAAGTATATCTTATGGTGAACTCATCGTGTTATTAGCACTGATGACATCATTGGGTGCATTAACCATAGATTTACAGCTTCCTGCAATGCCAATGATACTCAAGTCATTTGATTTGCATGCTGTGAATCAACAACAATGGATGATCACGGCTTATATGTTTGGTTTTGCCTTTGCACAAATATTTTATGGCCCGATGTCTGACAGTTTTGGTCGCAAGCCTATTCTCATTTTTGGTTTATCGATATACGTATTGGCATCGTTGGCATGTTTAATGGCTGAAACCTATTGGATGTTTCTGTTTGCCCGAGGGCTGCAAGGCGTCGGAGCAGCATCAGCCCGAATCATGGTCAATGCAATCACCAGAGATTTTTTTCAAGGTAATGAAATGGCTAAAGTGACCTCTTTGGTGATGTTGATTTTTATTATGGTACCCGTATTTGCACCTGCACTGGGCAGCTTGATATTGATCTTAGGACCCTGGCAGTTGATTCTTTCGGTCTTCATCGGTTTTGGCATATTGGTTATGATATGGAGCCTCTTGAGGCTTCCTGAATCATTGCCAATTAATGACAGAAAAAAATTCCAATTTCAGCAGATCAAATCAGCTTTTGTGCAAGTTGTCAGAGAACCCTTGTCAATGGCATTTGCAGTCGTTAGTGGAGTCATCTTTGCTGGATTTATGGCCTATTTGAATGGTGCCGAACAAATATATTCAACGCTATATAACGCCAAGGATAAATTTCCTTTGTTGTTTGGAGGTGTGGCATTGTTTTTTGGGATTGCGGCATTCATTAATTCAAAAATAGTGATGCGATTTGGTGCCATTAAAGTTACTTTTTATGCCACCATGTTTATGTTGTTAGCCAATTTGATCAGTGTGGCCTTGGTGTTTGGTTTCGATGGATTACCGCCGTTGTGGTTGTTTGTTGTGATGATGGCAGTCATTAATGTGTGTGTTGGTCTGGTTTATGGCAACATGATGGCCATTGCCATGTTGCCTCTTGGAAAAGTTGCCGGCATGGGTGCATCGGTGATTGGCACCATTTCTGCAATGCTTGCAGCTGGACTTGGTATCTTCATTTCACAACAATTGAATCAAACCATAACACCAATCATTCTGGGTTTTTTCTTTACCTCGTTGATGGCTTTTATTTTGGTTTATTTCTTCCGCAATGAATCTATGTCTACACTAACCGCCACTTAATACTCATGCGCCGATTTGTATTAGTCCAGGCGTGATAAATCAGCTTCTAAATCGATGTCAAAAGCGGCTGCATCACAATCAATACTTAAAGTATTTGGGGCATTATTCCTTATGATATTTTTCGCACCACAGGCGTCTTGATTATTGCTCAATTCAGTAAAAAATAGTTTTGAGAACACAGCTGGAACGCCACAACAATTTTGATATTCAGAGGTGATGATATTTTGAGGGTGTTGATGAAACTTATCCACCAAATTCTGATAATGAGCTTTGGTAATGAGCGGTTGGTCTACCAGTGCAATCAGCAAGCCATCAGCATTTTGGCTGGCAATTTTAGAGCCCAATGCCAATGAATTACCCAACCCTTTTTTCCAGTCTTGATTGATGATCACTTGGCTCATCTTCACTTGAGATTTAAACAGTTGTGGGGTGCAACCAAGAACCACAAAGACTTGGTCACAACAAGCCAATAAATTTTCCTCTATCAATGCCAACAATGACTTGTTTTGGTGTTGAAGCAGTTGCTTGGGTTGTCCTAAACGGCTGGAATTTCCGGCTGCTAATATCAAGCCATTGATCTTCATGTTTGGTAAATGTACGCTTGAAGTTGTGCAGCAATAGCCACCGCAATGTTTTCTGGCATCCGTCCACCTAAATCAAGTCCAACAGGTGCTCGCAGTCTTTGCTCAAACTTTGTTTCTGTGATATGGGTCATCCGCAAAACTTTTTCTCTTCTGGCTGGTGGGCCTAGCAAGCCAATAAAATCACAAGCAGTATTGGCAACTACCTCAAGATAATGGGCATCTTTTTCCAGATTGTGAGTCATAATTATGGCTGCATTATATTCAATCGAATCTATTGATTCTTGTATGCGATCATCTGCAATTAATGTTTGAATGAATTCATCTTGAACAAGATCAAGTCTTCCACTCCTGTGATCAACGACAGTGACATGCCAATGTAATAAACGTAACATTTGGCATAAAGGAATGGTATCGATACCGGAACCAAAAATCATGACATGTGGCGGGGGTAAATAGGCCAACGGTGAAGATTGATTTATTGCAAAAGTATAAAATTCGGGTGTTGACTCAATGATTTTCTCATCCACCTTTACATAATAACTGCCAACAGGAAAACGGGAGTTTGCTTCATGCGCTATAGATAATTCAACTGGTTTGGATGTGTTGGGAAGAGGATTCAGAGCACTGAAGGGTAAATAGTCATCTTTTAAAAATTGCAACACGATGTGGATGGTGCCGTCACAGCCAGCGCCTAAGCCAAAGATGGATTCATCACTTAAATCATATTCGATGTGGATGGCTGTTTGTGATTCAAAAACGCTTAAAGCGTGTTCTGCAACATCTGCTTCTAAGCAACCACCGCTAAGTAAGCCATGGGTGGTTCGATCTTGTTCAATCAACATCATGGCACCTGCTTTTTTATAGCTTGAACCGACTGTTTTAACCAAGGTTGCCAATACCAAGGGAGTTCTTGATTGTTGCTTTTGTTGGTAAATTGGCCACAGTGGACTGATTTGTTCTAGCATAAAGGCTCAGTAAATAAACATGTATTCATTATATGTAAATTTTCAGTCAGTTGATGTGCCAGAAGATCAAAAATAATCCATGACTATTGATACATCAAAATTCGTAGGTTGAAAATTATAATCATATGACACTAATTGAGGACCTGTCATGATTTCATTCAAAATTAATAACCAAACCGTCAATTTCAAAGGAGACCCCAAAACCCCTACGCTCTGGGTCATCAGAGATGAGTTGCGCTTAACCGGCACAAAATTTGGCTGTGGCATAGGCCAATGTGGCGCTTGTTCTATTCATCTGAATGGGCAAGTGGTCAGATCTTGCGTGACGCCCATTGAGTCAATCGCCAATCAAGCAGTAACAACCATTGAAGGTTTGGCCAATGAAGGGGAATTAACCCCGCTGCAAAAAGCGTGGATTAAGCATGATGTGCCTCAATGTGGTTATTGTCAGGCTGGCCAACTTATGGCAGCGACTGATTTATTGAATAAGAATGCCAAGCCAAGTGATCAAGAAATTGTACAAGCCATGAGTAATATATGTCGTTGTGGGACTTACGTAAGGATCAAAAAAGCCATTCATGAAGCTGCTGAAGTAATCAGCGAAGGGGCTCAATCATGAGCCAAGCTAACCTTAAAATTAATCGACGCCAGTTTTTGGTCACTGGGGTAACTGTATCAGGCGGCTTGATGTTTGGATTGCCGGTGTTATCTAGTGCAGCAGAATATGAATCGGCAAAAAATAAGATAGGATTCTTTATTGAAATTAAAGCGGACAACACCGTCGTCATTGGCAGTAATCAACCAGAGATTGGTCAGGGAGTGAGG
>JBPOFV010000298.1:0-3648 GCA_051252335.1 Marinicella sp.
GTACAAGAACGCAAAGACCGAAAGAAAGCACGTAAAGAAAAGAGGGCAGCCATGTTAGCTGCGATAGAACCTAATCCTTTACTTGGCGAAATTTCTTTGTTGTTTGACTCAGCTGAAGAACTTAAATCTGAAGATACCTTGATGGCTGAAAGGGCAGCCGCCGAAGAAGACGATGAGGAAGATGAAGAGTTTGTAGATTTTCGTTTACACGAAACCGCTCGAATTTTGGCAGATTTCATTTCATTAAAAATGGAAAATTTAATTGCTTATAATGTGGATAAAAATACGGGCTGATTTGTCCAGATAATTAATCCAATAAAAAAGCCTGAATGATGACTCATTCAGGCTTTTTTTGTTGCTCAACACAACTTTGAGTTGATTACTTTTTGCTAAAACTAACGGCTTAAATTAACTGAATCTTGTGTTTTAACCACTATGTTGTCCTCGATTCTGATACCACCAAAAGGCAGGAATTTCTCAACATTTTGCCAGTTCACATCGGCATGGCCTGCAATCTCTTGTAACAACATCGGGATAAAATAGATACCCGGTTCAATGGTGATAACTGCATTTTCACGCAACACATTGGTCAATCGCAAAAACGGATACTCTTTGGGTGGGGCCTTTACGGTTCCTTCGTGATCAATCACATGACCTGAAACATCATGCACTTGTAAGCCTAAATAATGACCCAAGCCATGTGGAAAAAACGTTTGGCTTAATCCAGACTCAACAGCTGCTTCAGGCGTACAATTCAACACCTTAAACTCACACAAAATTTCAGCCACATTTAAATGCGCCTGTCGATGTAATGCCACATAATCCTGACCAACCACAGCCTGATCACACAGCTTCAGTTGTTTCTCTTCCATGCGGTTAATCATGGCCGAGAAATCATTGTCCTGATAGGCATATGTACGGGTGATGTCTGCAGCATAGCCTTTGTAATTCGCACCGGCATCAATTAAAAATGATTTCAATTCATCTTGGGGAATGACATCACGGCTTTGGTATTGGTAATGTAATACAGATGGATTTTCATTCAAAGCCACAATATTGCCATAAGGCATTTGGTATTCATTGTGTGCGCAGGCCTGAAGATAAGCCATGTGAATTTCATATTCAGAACGCCCATCATAGAAAGCCTGCTTGGCAGCTGCATGCCCTTTTAAAGCCAACGCATTGGCTTGTTTGATGCAATGAATCTCATAGTCGGTTTTTTGTACCCGACAATAATGTAAATAATTGATCAACGATTCTGGGTTGGTATGTTCTGCAGGCAAGGGCTGTAATTCACCAGAACCTATCCATGCATGGTTTTTTTCGGCAGTAAAATCAGGCAATTCGGAATAATGACCAATGACTTTAACGTCAAAATATTTGGCCCATTTACCTTGGCTGTTGTCAACTATCTTGTGCCAAAAATCAGCCGGTTGATTCAGGTAAACAACGGGTTTCTGACCGGGCACAAAGTGCAACACACTGCTGACCACATGGGGGACAGGGACCCACCATTTGAAGTGAGGGTTGATGGTATGGGGCGGCGCCATGTCATCTAAAAAATTATTGGTTGGGTGACCTGAATAAATCCATACACCCGCATAACCAGCATGCTCCAATGCTTGCGATGTCATCTTCGATATGTGTTCAATGTGGTTTTTAATTAAGCTCATATTTATCTCACGGTTGCTTAAAGATTAAAAAAGATTTTGCTGTTGTGGGTGGTAAATGCTTTCAATTCATCACTGCTGATTTGAATGTGCTCAGCAACAAAATCAGCAATGTGCGGTAGATACTTCGGTTCATTGCGCCTGGTTTTGGGCTTTGGTTTTAAATTTCTGGGCATCAAATAGGGTGAATCCGTTTCTATCAACAACCTGTTATGTGGTATGTTTTTGACCAAATCAATTAAATGCTGGCCTCGTCTTTCATCGCAGATCCAACCGGTGATTCCGATAAAACAATCTAAATCCAAGTAATCAAACAAAGCTTTTTCATTGTCAGTAAAACAATGAACAACGACGTTTTGTAATTGATCTCGATGTTCTTTAAGAATCGGCTGAAAGTCCACATGGGCGTCTCTTTGGTGTAAAAACAAGGGCATTTCATTTTCAATGGCCATTTGAATGTGTTGTTCAAAGGAAAACACCTGTGCCTCACGCGGTGAAAAATCTCTGAAGTAATCCAGCCCAGTTTCGCCCACTGCCACCACTTTATCATCGTTTAATAATGCTTGGATCTGATCTTGAGTTTCACCATTAAATTCAGCGGCATGGTGTGGGTGAATACCTGCCGTGGCAAAACAACAGTCTTCAAATTGATGGGCCAAGTCTCTGGCTTTTTGTGAACAAGCGGCATCTGAACCGGTTATGATAAATGCTTCAACACCCACTGCCAAGGCATTATTGATCACTTCCTGACGGTCTTTATCAAAACTGTCATGAGTTAAATTTGCCCCAATATCAATCATTATTACGTTCCTTATTTTTCTTCTTGTTCATTTTCAGTTTATACTCGAGGTTCTATTCATTTCCAATTCAGTCAAGATAGGTAATATATCAATCAATACTCAAATCGCGGAGATTTTTATGAAAAAAATACTGACTTTAATGGCATTGATGCTAATCAGCTTGCCCAGCTGGTCTTTTACCCCAGAATCTGGATTGTACTGGAACTCTAACGAACCAGGTAGCGGATTTAACTTTGAAATTCAAGATAATTTCTTTTTTGGCATTTTCTATGTGTTCGATGAAGGCGGCATCCCCTATTGGTACACCACCTCAGGATTTCTTGATGGTAATTCTTATGTGGAAGGTGACATCTTTATCAGTGAAGACGGCCCTTGTTTAGGCTGTGATTGGACGCCAACCAACACCTATACCAGCAATTTAGGCACCGCTAAAATAAATTTTTTAACCGAAACCACTGCCACCATTGAATTTTTGGGTCAAACCAAATACATCGAGCGTTTTAACTTTTTCTTGGGTGATGAATTACAAAAAATGCGTGGTGAATGGCAGATTATTTCAGACACTTCAGAGTATTCAAACGATTATCCATTCTTTGGAGACGCCTTGATTTTTGAACAAACAGAAACTTTTGACGGCGATTATATTGTGACCGGTTGTCGATCTGAGTCTACCGTTTATTATGTGAACTGCACAGATGATGCCAACTTTTATAACAGTGCAGCAGGTGCTATGGTCAATGATCAATTACTCATTGTGGTGGATCACAGTGACACTCATTTTTTATCATATGTAGTCGATACAGGCACCAATCAGTTTGATGGCGCTGGTTATTACTACCGCAAAGGATCAGGTTTTGACCCTATTGATACCAATGAGCCGGGCTACTTAACCCGGGGATTCAGAAGTGCCAGCAAGTCTTTTATCCAAACAGGTTCAGGACCCAATAAAGCACAAACCAGCAGTTCAAAAAGCAGGAACAGTTTCGTTTTGCCGGAGACCAATAGCATGTCAGATACGGACAATGAAAGCAATAAAGCTTTGAACGAATTACGCAGTAAACTTGAACAATATTTGGTACAAAAACAAGCTAAATTAGCTAAAGCCAGATAACTTAAACAAAAATCCGCCAGCAAACCAGCACCCAACAGTGCTGGTTTTTTTTGGCCTTAATTAAGGC
>JBPOFV010000299.1:0-3620 GCA_051252335.1 Marinicella sp.
TTTGAGAACAACACATCAGAGATGTATGACATGTCAGGTACACCAGAAAATTTCTTCACAGAAGACCAATTGTCACCACCATCACTTGAAACACTGATCATTCCATCATCAGAGCCGACCATGAGTAAATCGGCTTGAACGGGGCTTTCAGTGATGCCAATTAAACTGCCGTATTTTGAGGTTGATACATTTTTGGCAATGGTGTCAGGCCCCCAAACTCTATCCATTACTTTGAGTTTGTTTCTCTCAATTTGTTGGGTTAAGTCTGGGCTGATGATGGTCCAAGAATCACCACGGTCATCAGATCGAAACAGCTTCTCAGCTCCATAGTACAAACGTGTTCCCATATGAGGGCTGACCAGCAGGGGTGTGTTCCAATTCCATTTATAGGCAGGCTCACCATCAGCTGGGTGGGGTGTGATGTATACACGTTCCATGGTTCTGCGGTCATATCTTGCAAGACCACCATATTGGTATTGAGGATAAATGATGTTGTGGTCATCTGGATCGAATTGTGGCTTATAGCCATCACCACCAAGTATGATTTGCCAATCTGAGTTAGTTACACCATGAATCACAGTTGTACGTGATGGGGCACACAAGCTGTTGTTGTCTTGAGTCCCGCCACAGATATTGTAGAAAGGTTCGGCGTTGTCAGGTTGGATTCGATAAAACTGTCCAAGCGGTAAATTTCTGACGTGGCGCCAGGTTTGACCTCTATCAAAAGTTTCATAAACTCCACCATCTCCACCAATGTATAGGTGTTCAGTATTATCCGGGTCAATCCATAAGGCATGATCATCTACATGTCTGAACTTGTCAGAGAGTTTGGTCCAGGTTTTACCAGCATCTTCTGAGATATTGGTAAAAGTATTCAGTGAATACAAACGATCAGCATTATGTGGATCAACAACTAATTCATTGTAATATTGCGGACTGTTGGTCATATAACTGGATTGTTTGTGCCAATTTTGACCAAAATCTGTTGATCGATATATACCTTGTTCCTTACTATTGGATTCAATGATGGCATAGATTGTCCTGGGTGCCGATGGCGCATTGGCTAAACCAATTCGACCCATGTGGTCTTTAGGTAATCCATTTGTGACTTTATTCCATGTCTTTCCACCATCAGTTGTTTTATGAATACCACTACCTGGTCCACCGTTGATTAATGTCCACACATGTCTGCGTCGTTGATAACTACTGGCAACGATTTGATCTAAATTATCAGGATCAATAACAAATTCATTCACACCCGTGTATTTGTCAACATGTAATATACGGTCCCATGTTTTACCTCCATCAGTGGTTTTATATAAACCTCGATCGCCACCATCACTCCATAATGGTCCTTGAGCTGCGACTAATACGATGTCTGAATCTTTTGGATGAATCCATATTTGCGAGATGTGATTAGAGTCTTTAAGCCCCATGTTTTTCCAACTCTTACCACCATCGGTAGATTTATAAATGCCATCACCATAAGCGACACTGCGTTGTGAGTTGTTTTCACCGGTACCAACCCACAAAGTTAATGGGTCATTGGGATCCATTTTCATGGTACCAATTGAATATGAGCCTTCACCATCAAATATAGGTTCCCATGTGATGGTGTTATTGGTGGTTTTCCACAAATTTCCAGAAGCTGTTGCAACATAGAAAACATGTTTTTTTGTGGGGTGAAAAGCAAATTCAGAAATTCTGCCTGATATCATGGCAGGGCCAATGTTTCGCAGTGGTATGCCTGCCAAGGGGTGGCTCTTTTTGGCGCCCTCTTTGGCTTTTGCCTCAAGGTCAGTACTCATGCCGCTGATGAATACTGTGATGATGCTGAGCATCATCATTTTTATTGTATTACGCATATTAATTCCTCTTTTTATTGTGTTTATTTTGTGCAATGAATCTAACATATAATTATGTACTATCTATCTGTCAAAAGTAACAATCAGTATTTAAACTTCTGTTTTTTTATGGGTATGTTGAGTTTTTATGATTGGTTTTATTCTATTTTGGGATTCTAATGGATTCTACCAATTGAACAATGTTAGCTGGCGGCGGTGTCGTCAATTTACTGATTAATATGGCCACAGAGAAATTCAAGGCCATCCCTAAAGTGCCAATACCTTCAGGTGAAATACCAAACCACCAATGTGTGGCATGATTAAGTTCTGGAAACAGAAACTTAAAATAGATGATGTAGCTTAAGGTAAATAGGATACCAATAACCATGCCAGCAATGGCGCCTTTGTTGTTTGTGGTTTTACTGAATATGCCCAGTAATATAGCAGGAAATAATGATGAAGCAGCCAAGCCAAATGCCAGTGCCACAACTTGAGCAACAAACCCAGGTGGGTTTGCACCTAAATAACCAGCAATCAATACAGCCACTGCAGCAGCCAAACGTCCAACCATCAGTTCTTTTTTCTCGGAAATGTCAGGTACAAAAATGCCTTTAACCATATCATGAGAGATTGATGCGGAAATAACCAATAACAGACCTGCGGCTGTTGATAAAGCAGCGGCAATCCCACCAGCTGCAATCAAAGCTATGACCCAGTTTGGCAGTTGAGCGATCTCAGGATTAGCTAGGACCATGATGTCTCTATCGACAGTCAGTTCATTGCCTTGCCAACCATAACCGTCAGCAGTGGCTTTAAATTTAGGGTTGTTGTCATTGTAATATTGAATTCGACCATCATTATTCTTGTCTTCAAATTTTAATAACCCAGTTTTTTCCCACGTAGTGAACCAATTGGGCTTTTGTTGATATTTTAAATTGCCATCAACGGTTCCAACTTCACCAGGTTGTACAGTATCAATCAAGTTCATTCTAGCCAATGAGCCAACTGCAGGCGCTGTCGTGTATAAAATTGTGATGAATAACAAGGCCCAAAAAGCCGATTTTCTGGCGTCTGATACTTTGGGTACCGTAAAGAACCTGACAATTACATGAGGCAAACCGGCTGTACCTACCATCA
Organism: Marinicella sp.; assembly: GCA_051252335.1. GTDB lineage: Bacteria > Pseudomonadota > Gammaproteobacteria > Xanthomonadales > Marinicellaceae > Marinicella. The sequence goes on from JBPOFV010000299.1 coordinate 2,982, forward strand.
AGGCAGCTGTAATGAAAAATATATCTGTGGTGCTTTTAGAGCCCTCAGTGAAGGCTGAAAAACCCAATGATTGAACAATTTGATCTAACTTGGTTAATAAGTGAGTGCTTTCGCCAACTAACTCACTGCCAAATGCCAATTGAGGAACGGGGTTGCCAGTCGCTTGAATGGCAATAAATACGGCAGGTACCATATAGGCGAATATCAATACACAATATTGCGCTACTTGGGTATAGGTGATGCCTTTCATGCCTCCTAATACCGCATAAAAGAAAACAATGCCCATGCCTATCAACAAACCAGTGACGATTTCAACTTCAAGAAAGCGAGAAAAAACAATGCCAACACCTCGCATTTGACCTGCAACATATGTGAATGAAATGATGATGAGGCAAATAACAGCAACTATTTTTGCGGTTTTAGAGTAATAGCGATCGCCGATAAACTCAGGTACTGTAAATTTACCAAATTTGCGCAAATAAGGTGCCAGTAAAAGCGCCAAAAGCACATAACCACCAGTCCAGCCCATTAAATACACGGAGGCATCATAGCCAGCAAATGCAATGATACCTGCCATCGATATAAATGAGGCTGCAGACATCCAATCCGCTGCGGTGGCCATGCCATTAGCTACAGGAT
>JBPOFV010000300.1:0-3610 GCA_051252335.1 Marinicella sp.
ATGGCGTTGATGTCAATGTGGTACAGAAATTTTATGGGATTATCGGCCTACAGCTGTTTACCTGATGATGCCCGCTTGCGTAGTTTGCCAAAATGGTTACAACAACTGATGATGGAAAGCACTGGCAAGATGCATAATGTTGATGGTGAGGTGATCAATTATCCAACCACCCCATGGGTGTTTGGTGATCATGGCCAATTATCACAACACGCTTTTTTTCAAGCATTTCATCAAGGTGTGGATGCCTTGCCATTAGATTTCATTGGCGTTTTAGAACACAACTCTCCCAGCCAAGACTTTTTGTTATTTAACCTCATTGCCCAAGGGGCTGCCTTGATGCAAGGCAAAGAAGAGGATCAAAGTATGAAAGGCTGCCCTGGCAACAAACCAAGTACAACCTTATTAATAAAAAACATGTCTGCAAAATCAGTAGGGCAACTATTGGCTATGTATGAACACATGATTTACACCCAGTCAGTTATCTGGAACATCAACTGTTTTGACCAACCTGGCGTTGAATTGGGTAAAGTAATTGCCCGCGATATCCAGGATCATGTTGAAAACAACACGGTTAATGAGATGGCATTAGACCCATCTACTTTGGCCCTGATTAAAAAAGTAATGGAATAATATCAATGACCCAATTTTCTGAAAAAACAGATCCTATAACAGGACAGGTTATCAACAAATCAATCGACTTTAACAGCAAAAGCAATAAAGCCGAAATGCGTTTTCCAATTGGTGATTTTTCTCATGAATATCAACAAGCCATTCAAAACTTTTACAAAACTAGCCCCATAGACATCGCAGTTAACATCAGACAACATCAAGTTAAGGAAAAAATCAAACCCATCAAAGGTGTCAAAAACATCATTGCTGTGGCATCAGGTAAAGGCGGTGTAGGCAAATCAACCATGAGTGTGATGCTGGCTAAAAGTCTGCAACAACTGGGTGCAACAGTAGGTATTTTAGATGCCGACATCTATGGGCCGAGCATTCCAAAAATGCTGGGGATTAGTCAAAAACCTGAATCTCCTGACCAAAAGTCATTTCTACCTGTTGATGCTGAAGGATTACAAACCATGTCATTGGGTTATATTCTGGGAGAAAAAGACCCAGCTATATGGCGTGGTGCAATGGTGACCAAAGCTTTGATGCAAATGATTGAAGACACAAGGTGGTCAAACCTTGATTACCTGATCATGGACTTACCTCCTGGCACGGGTGACATCCAATTAACCATGATTCAAAAAATCCCAGTAACCGCTGCGGTCTTGGTTACCACGCCACAGGACATTGCCTTACTCGATGCCCAGAAAGCCTTGGCTATGTTTCAAAAAGTTGAAATTCCAGTATTAGGCGTGATTGAAAACATGAGTACATTTGTTTGTACCAACTGTGGTCACGAAGCCCATATTTTCGGCCAAGACGGAGGACAGCGAATGGCCACTGAATTTGCAGTTCCTTTATTAGGCCAAATGCCCTTGAACATTGATATTCGTGAACATATGGATGGTGGGTCACCTGCTGCGATTTGGAAGGATTCACATCCACTGAACGAAAAAGCCCTCAAAATTGCCCTCAGAACAGGTCAAAACATAGCCAAACTGCCTATTAAGTTCAGCTTAACAGACAGTTTAAAACTTCATAAAATTTAACTTTAAAGACAAAACATCATGAGCATAAAATCAGACCACTGGATTCGCCGCATGGCAGAACAACACGACATGATCAGTCCTTTTGAACCCAATCAGGTCAGAACCACAGGCCGTAATAATAAAATCATTTCCTATGGCACTTCAAGCTATGGGTATGATGTACGCTGTTCGGATGAATTCAAAATATTTCATAACATCAACTCTTCCATAGTTGATCCGAAGAAATTCGATCGCAAGAGTTTTGTGGATGTGAAATCGGATGTTTGTATCATTCCACCAAACTCATTTTGTTTGGCACGAACCGTGGAACACATTAAAATACCACGAAATGTTTTGACCATTTGTTTGGGCAAGTCGACATACGCACGATGTGGCATCATTGTCAATGTGACGCCCCTAGAGCCTGAGTGGGAAGGTCATGTTACATTAGAATTTTCAAATACCACACCACTACCCGCTAAAATTTATGCCAACGAAGGTGTGGCCCAGTTTCTATTTTTTGAATCTGATGAAGTTTGCGATGTTTCATACAAAGACCGTGGCGGAAAATACCAAGGACAACAAGGCGTTACTTTACCCAAGGCATGAAGACGTTGTTGTGAAAATTGGCATCATTGGCAGTGGTTGGTTGGCACAACCACTGGCTTGGCAACTACAGAAAAAGGGTCATATCGTCATGCTGACTACGACAAATTCAGCCAAATTGGCTGAACTTAAAGTCAATGGCTTGAACGCTATGCCATATAGCTTAGGTGATCAATTGGCTGATCCAAATTTGTTGTTTGATGTAGATGTTTTAATCATTGCCATAACCAGCAAAAACATAGATTCATATGATGTTTTAATAGATCAACTGAAAGAGCAAAAATGTCAGCATGTGATCTATATCAGCGCCACTTCTGTTTACCAAAACGATGGTACACAACACGATGAAGAAAGCCTGCGATTAAATCTCAGCCATCCACTTTTAAAAATAGAAAACATCATCAAAACTCATCTTTCTGCATCGATCATCCGCTTTGCAGGATTAATAGGTCCGAAACGACACCCCGGCTATTTTTTTAATAATGGCAAGCTTCTTAAAAACCCTGATGCACCCGTTAATTTGATTCATTTAGATGATTGCATTGGTCTTATAAATGCTGTCATTGATAACGATGCTTGGGGACAAACTTTTAATGGCTGTGCAGACACACACCCCAGTAAAATCGAGTATTACAGTGCCATGTCAAAACAAATTAATCAAGTGACGCCGACAATTGAAACGAATGGTGAAGGTGATTTCAAATTAGTTGATAATACAAAAGCAAAATCTGTATTAAATTATAAATTTATCCACCCAGACTTGATAAAAATTGGCTGTACTTATTTTAAGGCATAAAAAAACCCATCAAAATTCTCATCCAATGGGCTCAGTAAAACTTCCAGTTACTCTGCAGACTCTTCCTTGTTGGCCGAACCCAAATTGAACAGTAACAAACCAAGTCCAATCTCGATGTAAGAAGAATACTTCCAAAGTAAATCAGGTAATGTTATACCAATTTTTCCCCACAGGTCGATATCTGCAAAACTTCCAATTAAGTCAACAGCGCCAAATGCAATCAGCAAAACTCCAATTATTTTTAATATTTTCATATCCATTCTCCAGTAAAGTAATTAAATGTTGAATGACTCAACATACTTTTGATCCATAATTTGCCTCTTAACAAATTTAAAATCAAAATCATTATAGTGCAATTAATTTCAATGACAGCGAGTAAATTAAATTTCATTTAAATTCAATACAAGTCCAAAACAGCTAGCTGCTAAATTACGTTAATAGACTATGGCTTTGATTTGATCCTCTAATTCAGTCACCAGCTCAGTAAAATGTGCGCCTGTACCTGGCCCTGCAAAGCCTGAATGAATGTTAACAACTTGATGATTGCGGTCCAGAAATATACTGGTTGGAT
>JBPOFV010000301.1:0-3604 GCA_051252335.1 Marinicella sp.
AGACATAACAGATACTTCCATCAGCAGAAATGCATTTGAATATGATGAGTGGGGTAACATCATAAAGGTAACTTCATCAGGTAAAACATCGAATTTACCTATTGGTGAAACTCAAAACAGAATCACCAAAAGTGAATTCAGAGGGACTGGTGGTTATTTTGCAAATCAGATAATCAAGGAATTAGGTATTCAAGAATACACCACTTATATAAAGTATGATAATGCCACAGGCCAAGTATTAAGTACAACGAATCCATCAGGTGTTAAAACTGTAAATGATTATGATGAATTTGGATTCCCGAAATCTGCACATACATTCGTAGCTGTTGATCCTAATGATCAATTAGAGGCTCCTTCAGGTGCAGCTATGAAGAACTGTGGATTAGGTTGTTCCAGTCAAAAGGCATTACTCAATAATTTAATCAATGCCATCAAGCCACATATTCCAAGTAACACAGGATTCTTTTTCCAATCCAACTCTTCGATTCCTGAAATCACATTTAAAGCTGACAATAAACAATCAGGCAGCCCAAGAGTCACCACATGGCTAGATCAAAATGGCAACGCAGTACTAACAAAAACCCAACATTCTGGCGGTCAGGCTTATGTATTAACGCTGACTAATCCATTGGGGCAAGTTGAGTTAATTACAGAACCATTTGCAGTCAGTGGGAATAACTATTTAAATGATTACAGCGATCCAAACATTACAAGAGACTACCCATATTTTACGTTTAATCTTTACGATGAACGTGGACGAATGAGAGAAAAATTGGTTGAAGTGGGTCAATTAAATGGTGATGGCGACAATTGTAAACGCAACACGGTGTATGAACATTTTCGCAATAACACCAAAGTAACAGCAGGGTTTTCTGGTGACAATTGTCAGAGTGTTGACCAAGATAATAATAACTTGGAGATGTATCGAACTTATGACCTACAAGGTAAGATCAGACAGACAGTTGATGCCAAAGAGTTTATAACCAAGTACTGGTATGATTCTTCAGGAAATCCACACTACATAACTGATGCAGCAAATAATCACATCATTACTCATTATGATGATTTAAGTCGAAAAACTGCAGTTCAAGACCCGAATATGGGAACCAAAACATTCCTTTATAATTCTTTTGGAGAAGTGGTCTTCCAACGAGATGCTGTTCAAGCTGAATATTCAGGTTATATTGCAAACTATTCTTTATATGATCAGTGGGGACGAGTGACTAATCAGTACATCAACAGCCAATATATCGGCGGTGTATTTGAACCTGTTGCGGGAATCAGAGCATATTTTGATTCCTATGATTACAGCAGTGGATGTTCTACTGGCAACAATACTCTGTGTGGCCGTTTCCGCCTGAGTAGCTACAACAGTTACACTGAGGAAGACAGCGATGGCTTTTATGCAGCCCAAGAGATTGAATATCAGTATGATGCTTTTGGCAGGGTGATATCTGAAGCCACAGAAATGCCTGGTGTCCTTGGTGAATACGGCATTGACAATCTGTTGACCGATCCAAGTTTAACGACTCAATATTACTATTATGAAAACCACAACTTGTTGAAACAAACCATACATAACAACATTCGTGGCAACGGTTTGTCGGTGGTCAATCACTATGATGCCTATGGCAGTTTAACGAAACAAGTTGAAAATCCCTCTGGTAATGAATTGATGAGAGTTGTAGATTGGGACTTACGTGGTCAACCTTTGGCCAAAGTTTTAAACGACAACAGTAATATGATGACTGAATACAGTTATTACCCAGGATCGGGTCAAACGAAATCAATCAACAACAGTCATTCAGGAGGTTTGCAAAGTTTCGATTACAGCTATGATGCTTGGGGTAATATCTACTCACAAAAGCTCAATAACAACATCATTGAAACCTTTAAATACGATGAATTACAGCGTTTAAAAGAATCCAAAATTGGTCATGCAGCTATTTCATTTGAATACGATGATACAATTGGTTTAGGTAATTTAATCAGTAAGAGTGATTATTCCATGAATCAGGTTTATGATCAAAACGGTAAACCCAATGCCATCATTTCTGCCGCATTGAATTCAGGTGGGGTGCTACATTATGAATATGATTTTAATGGAAATCGCATCAAAGATTCATTGACCGGTTCACCAGATTCAGGAATCAAAGCTAATTACCAATACGATGCCGCTAATTTATTGATTGCTTCTCAGCGACCAGCTGAAAGCCAATATGTCAGCTACCGTTATGGTATAGGTAATCAGCGCTTTGCTAAACATGAAGAAACATATGATGAACATGGTGTGGCCAGAGGCGAAATCACTTTATATGTAGGCTCTCAATTTGAGCAGGTGATTAACACCATTACCCATGAGATTGAAACCAAGTTCCAATTAACTGATTATTTAACCATTACGTTAGATAACCTCAGTAATCAAGTTCGTAATTTCACTCAAAAAGACCGCCTGGGCTCAACCACCCAAATCCTCAATGCGTCAGGAATCCAAGTGGCGACCAAAGGCTACGATGCTTTTGGAAAACCAAGAAATGGTGACAATTGGTCTCAACTAATCAAGCCGACTTTGGACTTTAAAAATCCAGACCTGACTGCCAACAGTATCGACATCACCAAACGCGGCTTCACCAACCATGAACATTTGGACGCCTTTGAGTTGATCCATATGAATGGCCGAATGTATGATTTTAATAATGGTAGGTTCTTAAGTGTTGATCCGTTTATACAAGGCACCACTTCGCAGGCGATTAATCCTTATAGTTATATTGATAACAATCCACTTTCAGGAACTGATCCGACGGGTTACAGGAAAAGTATATGTGGTCAGGATGGAATGCGTAAATGTGATACTATTATTGGACCACATAGTAGAAAGGGTGTTTGGAATGGGTTTGCAAATACTAATGGTAAAGTAATTGGAGTGATTGTTTTTACTGGTGATAATGATGATACATCTGGAATTTGGTCATTAAATGATAGAGGTGAGTTTAATAAGGAAAACTCAGACTATTTGAATGGGAAAAAATTGTTATTTTTTAATGCTATTGAAAGGATGATGTATATTTTGGCATATGATTCTGGCTCATTGAATTTGTTAGCACAAAGTGATGCGGACGCGAGGTTTAACCCTGAAATAGCCCAATATGTTCCTAAGCGATATAATCCTGATAGGGATATCAATGATTTATTTGAAATGTTATCAGTTGCTGATCAAGCATTTAGAGGATACTTTGAAAATATAGATCAAAATTCATTAGAATTTGCTAAAGGTTATAGAGATGGTGTTATCAGTGTTCCTGTCTCTATATTAAAGTTGTATGCTACACTTCCGCACATTTGGTCGGACGAGGGAATAATTGCTAGAAGAGTAATTGATCATGAGCTGAATAGTTATATCCTAATTCCAGAATATCGTAAAGAGGTCAATCATTACATAAACTATGGAATAAAGATTGCTATTTCTAGGATGTCTGACGAGCAGCTTAGTTATTATGCTGGTAGGTACCTTGGTAGAGATCATACTATTGATTTGTTAAATAGAAATGTATCATCTGCTCCTGGGCTTGGAGAATTTTATTATGGAATTCACAGCGCAGCAGAA
>JBPOFV010000302.1:0-3594 GCA_051252335.1 Marinicella sp.
GCTGTCAGCATACAACCTTACAAATCAGTCAATCTAAAACAGATTTTCAATATTTAGAACTGTTCAACCTACATTTAGGCTTATCGGCCAAGGAGCGACAAAAACAAGCTGGAAAACTGTTTAAATCAAAAGAATTTACTGACCTGAACATTGAACAACCTTGCATCATCGCAGGTGATTTCAATGATTGGCGATCGATGCTGCGAGCTTTGTTTATAATCGGTAAAGATTTTGAGTGCGCCACGGATCGAATATCTTTTCGCGGTAATGAAGTGGCCATGAAAACATTTCCATCTTTTGCACCTCGTGGCGGATTGGATCGCATTTATTATCGCGGTAATCTAACGTGCCTCAATGTCACCAGCACAAAAATGAATTTAGCCAAGGTTGCCAGTGATCACTTGCCTGTGATGGCCACTTTTACCGTATCAAAGTGAATGAGCATACTGAAATTGTCGGCCTGCAGTTTACTTTATGGTGTTTCTGAAACGGCTATAAACTCAAAGTCTAAACCATATTTTTGGCCAGCGACCCGCTCAAGAATAATGACGCTGTATTCCCCAGCACTCAATGGCACCGTATTAATGGCATCATCTATGTCACGCTCACCTAACAAAGCTGATTTAAGCAAGCTACCTGCACTGCCATTCAAACCAGAATAGAGATTAAATCCGGTGGTTGCATTGGATGTCGTTGAGGTATATGAACGTAAATAAATATCCGCTTCATAACCGACTGGAACTGTCATAGAAAAGGCATCTATTCCAGCACCTCCCTGGCCTCCTATGCTGCCTGAAATTCCATTGTTTGTCAGCGGCACATCCAATGAAGTAGGACTGGTAACCACATCAGATAAATCACCTTCAAATACTTCATTCCATATTCCTTCACTACAATAAACCAGAGCAAGCTCATATCTTTGTCGGGATGTGGATTCTCGAATATCCATGGTATAAACACCACTTGGGAAAGGTCCCTCCCCACCCAATACATCATCTCCCACTTGGTTTTCACCAGCAGAATTACCTACCAAAAAATTGGCACCAACTGATGCGGGACCTGAGTGTAAATTAAATCCTGAGCCCTGATTTCCACTTGAAGCGTTGTACCTTTCCAATACGATACTTTCTAAACAATATCCCTGAGGTAATTCAAAAGAAAACACATCAAAGAACTCACCAGGATTACTGCCGCCTACTTTGCCAATAATTTGATCCCGAGTGCCGCCTTCAGTGATGGTTAAAACAGTTGGAGTGGCTTGTTCATTAGACAAATCTCCATCCACATCTTCATCCCATATAACAGCAGCGGTTAACGGGTTCATATAGAGGCTTAAGCTAAGCAATATTAACAGCGAATTCTTCATTGGTAATCCTTATCAACTAAGCGCTCATGATAACAAAAAGTTTTGTTCAGGTCGAACCTATCTTGTCTCAAGATGTTGAAACAGGCTTAATCAAAGCCATCCATAAATATCAAATCCAGATTATACTCAAATGCACCCAGATCAGCGTTTAAGAACCGACTGATGCCTCTTTGGTCTGCAGGTGTAGATTGTCCAGCCAATGCCAAGTTTGTGGCTGGAGAACCACTTTCAATGGCCATGGTTGGCGTTTCGCCTCCATTCATATCAGGAGTTGCTATTTCTGGATCAGCCCATGTAGTCATTGCAGTGGCTTGTACTTCCGCTTGACCATTGGGCCGCGTTTGTGGAAATTGTAAATTATGACTGCCAGCAACAGGGTTCAAAATATTCCACGGGTTAAAGACATTACCACCCGTATTGTCTACCAGAATACTGTTATACATGGTGGTTTGATTGCCTACACCTAATGAAATACCACCGGCAAAACAAACACCACATGGGGCATGATTATTGGCAATGGTGACATGTCTTAATGTAACTTCAGCAGAATCGGAAATTGACAATCCACCTCCCAAAGTGTTGGTCGCTATGTTACCAAAAACAGTGCTGTTGACTATTTCACCATTGGCATTGGGCCCCAGAAAAATACCTCCTGCGCCACGAGATTCGTTATCAATAAAACTGCTTCGATGAATCATAAATGGGCCACCTTGAATGTAGGCACCACCTGCCAAGCCAAAATCTAAGTCATTGTGGTTATTTTCAAACAGCACATCAGTGAAAGCGGTCAAACTGTCTTGGTCATACATAACCGAGAAAAAGCCAACTCCATAAGCATTTGCCATGTTGTTCTTGATTGCTGACCGACAAATATTGATGGTCCGAGCTGCTCCATCAACACCAATGGCACCGGCATTGCCTCCATTGCCTGGGTTGCCACTGTTGCCTGTGGCCGTATTACCATCAAAAATTGAATCTGTGATTCGAATGTTATCGCTGCCCAGGGAGTAGAAAGCACCACCATTACTGCCCGAATTATTTTCAAAAATAGAATGACTGATCAACACTTGATCAAAGCCGATGGCATAAATGGCTCCACCTCCACCATCTTGTTCCACTTGAATGGCATGATTATCTACAAAATGACTGTTAACCACTTCCAAACTAACTGCTTGCCATGGACCGCCAGGTTCAAGAAAAACAGCTGCACCACTTGCTGCCGGTGTAAACCCTTCTGCCATGGTTAAGTTTTGAATCGTCACAGTAAAGACTAAATTTGACGGGTTTTGAATCAATAAAATACGTCGTTGCTGTTGTCCATTCAAAGTGACCAAACCGCCACCATCTATGACTGCCTCTTGAGACACGGTTAATGTACTGGTTAAATTAACGACAGTCGGATTGGGCCCTTGATCCAACAAGATGGTTCCACCTGCATCCAATGCATTTTGGATGGCTGCCGTGGTGATCGAGCCAGGCGAGCCATCGCCGATGATGGTCGCACCAGCAACTGATCTGCTTGTGGTCACACTACAATCAATTTGTGCTTTGCCTTGAATGCTGAAAAAAATCAACAAACAACCAATAAATTTACTCATAGGTCTGAGCATAACTTCATCTCTCCGTTATTTCTATGAATCGTTTCACATTCATCAGAAGTATCGAAGAAAATTAACTATTATTCAGATTCAGTCAGGATTATTTGTATGTAAGTACATTTTCTGGCCAGAAACATCAATGACAGCACCATGCTGTGCCAACAAATCTTGACCCAAAAAACCATCGACCCAAACTCCCGTTTCTTGTTCAACATAATCAACTATGGATGTTAAATCACTCACTGCTATTTGGTCTTTTGTTAATTGGATATGACTCATCTCAAAATCAGATATTGAATAAATTTTCAACCCAAAATCTCCACCAGCACCAGAACTACTTTCCAGTCTGTCTATTTTCTTGGGATCAATCTGGTATTTGATCAACTGGGCTTGATGCAAAATACTTCTGCCTGCACCTGAATCAATAACAAACAATCCTTCAACATTATTGATTGATGCTTTCGTTGTAAGAAAAAAGGCTTCATGTTTAATGGATTTAATCGCACCCAATTCAATCTCAAATTCACGCTTGGAACGGATCAACTGTCGCAAATCAGCCTGCTTAGCTGCAACAGCTGCCTGACTGCTTTCAACCACTTGTTTTTTCAAATAGAGGTGATTGGCTTGAAC
>JBPOFV010000303.1:0-3567 GCA_051252335.1 Marinicella sp.
GTCTTAGAGCGCTATCCAGATTTTGATGTTACCTTGATTCCAAGAGAGCGAGGAATCCACTTGCGTTTTATCAACGCACCGGCACAAGCATTCGTTGACGGTAAAATGATATCTGGTATCCGAGACTCCATTTTTTCTGTATTGCGCGATATAGTGTTCCAAAGTACTGTCAAAGGCGGTGGCAATTATGACTTGAATGAATCATTTGATATCACCAATTTTGTATTTGAAATTTTACGTCGTGGTGAAGTACATCAGTTTGGAACAGAACCTAATTTGGTGGTCTGTTGGGGTGGACATTCGATCAATCGAGTTGAATACCAATACACCAAAGACATCGGTTATCAACTGGGTTTAAGGGGCGCACACATCTGTACAGGATGTGGAACTGGTGCCATGAAAGGACCCATGAAAGGAGCCACAGTAGGACATTCAAAACAAAGAATCAAAGATGGCAGGTACATTGGATTAACTGAGCCGGGTATCATTGCAGCAGAGGCTCCTAATCCTATAGTGAACCATTTGGTTATCATGCCAGACATCGAAAAAAGATTGGAAGCTTTTGTTCGACTCGGTCATGGCATTATTGTCTTTCCTGGAGGGGTGGGGACTGCGGAAGAAATTTTGTATTTGATTGGTATACTTTCTAATGAAAAAAACAAAGACGTACCATTTCCTTTCATCATGACTGGACCCAAAGAGTCTGCAGATTATTTTCACAAAATTGATGAATTTATTCGTTTTTCATTGGGTGATGAAGTGGCAGAATTGTACGAAATTATCATTGATGATCCCGAAGAAGTGGCCATAAAAATGATGGCTGGTATGGATCAAGTCAAATTGTATCGCACCAAAAACAAAGTCAGTTATTACTTTAATTGGGGTTTACATATTGATTCATCGTTCCAATTTCCATTCGTCCCATCGCATGAGAATATGGCTGGTTTAGAATTGTATCTGGATCGCCCGGTCGAGCAACTTTCTGCCTCATTACGCCAAGCGTTTTCAGGTATCGTGGCTGGTAATGTCAAAGAATATGGCGTCCAACAAATCAAAGAAAAAGGTGTCTATAAAATCAATGGTGATAAAGAGCTGATGGAAAAGCTGGATGAGTTACTGCAATCATTCATTGCTCAAAAACGCATGAAGTTACCAGGCAGCACTTACACGCCGGTGTTTGAAGTGGTTAAATAAAAGTAGTTTTAAAATTGCCCGAAATCAAAACCCAAACTCAGATTTGGGTTTTTTTGTGCTATTTAAGTTGTCCCATTAAGCCCAAAGGACGTCCTTCCAAATCTGTAAAAAAAGCCATCCATTCTTCGGTACCGTCATCATGGGTATGCACCTTATGTGGCGCATGGCTGAATTCAATACCGCGCTCTAACAGTTCTTGATGGCTGTGTTTGATGTCATTGGTTTTGAAGTAAATGATCGATTCCGAGAAAGCAGCTGATTCTTTGGTCTCTTCGGGCTCTGATAGAAATAAACGCACACCATCTAAATCGAAAAAAGCCAATTTACCGAAAGTGTACAGGTGTTTAAGCCCTAGTTTTTCTCGGTACCATAGTTCGGATTGTTCAATGTTTTCTACCGTACGCGATATTTGGCCAATGGCCTGAATTGGTGTGTCTTTATTCATGATGTTATTCCTATGAAATGGGCTGTCTTTAGGCGCGCCCAGATAGTTTAATAAGGACTTCTTGTCGATCACTTTGGAGTCAGGTATGTTTTGTAATTTACTGATTACATTGCTGATGTGATATTTCACAGCATTGATGCTGACTTGAAGTTTATCAGCAATTTGTGGGTTGGTTAACCCATGTTGAGCCAAGCTCACCACCCGCCACTCTGCTGGAGTCAGAATGTCTTGATGCGGTGGTCTGCCTAAGTTGTTTTTGCTGTTCATGGGCGTATTATAACCAGTGATTACCTGACTTTCCCTACCTGTACGAACGGCTTTATTTAAAAAATTACTGGAAGATTGATAAATGGTGAATCCATGTGTTAAATTCAAAGTAGATTCAGCACAAGTAAACTCAATGTTAAATAATGCCAATCATTCATATAGAAGGAAAAAAACAGTTCAGGCTTTATCTTTGATTTTGCCGCTTTCAATTCCACAAATTTTAAATTCAGAAACTGCGGATTTCACCTTACAACCAGTAAAAATAAATCACAGGGGCGTTGGCGATTATGTGGTTAATCAAACCGAAGATGATGGAACTGGCTTGGTGTCTAATACTTTGAGTTGGGCCATTTTACAAGCCAATACTGAACCAGGTCATCAAGTGATTATCCTAGAAAATGACATCAAGATGACAGGAGTGATGAAACGTTTGATAGATTCTGATTTGGAAATAAAAAGTGCAGGTTCCATTGTTGCTATTGACGGTGATAATCAATACCGACCCTTATTTATTAAATCAGGACAAGTTGATCTCAGTAGATTGAACCTGATAAATGGCAAAGCTGAAGGCAGTAAACCTGGCTATTATGGCAGTGGTGGTGGCGCTGGAATGGGCGGCAGCCTCTTTATTTATTCAGGTGATGTGTCATTAGATCAAGTAAATATCAGTGATTCAACGGCATCTTCTGCAGATACCTTTGTAGTTGGTTTTGGCGGTGGTGGTATGTTTTATACCGGTGAGCGAGGCAGAGGTGGTGCCGGATTGTTTACAGAATATGTAGCAAATTCTGGTGCCTATGGTGGCTATGGAAATTACCAAAATATTGACAGCCAGTTCGGCCAGGGCGGCGACTATGGTTACGGATTTGGCGGTGGTGATGGTGGTTTTGGTGCAGGAGGTGGTTTTGATTACACCTATGAAACGGGTCATGCCTTAGGTGGAGATGGAGGCTTCGGTGGCGGTGCAGGTGGTGCAACCACATATTACAGTAGCTTTACCATTGGCCGAGGTGGTTTTGGCGGTGGGTCTGGTAAATTTCCAGGATATGGTGCAACCAACTATGGTGCCGCGATGGGAGGAGCTGTATTCATGCGCTCAGGAAACCTGACCATGAGAAATGTTAACTTGGTTGATAACACAGCAATTGCCAACCTCGATTCTAAAGGGCTCGGTGGTGCGATTTTCATTTTACACAGTACCAGCAACACCAACGGTAATGACCAAGGCATGCCAGCACAACTACCTGTAGTAACTGGTTGTAACATGTTGTTTAATAACAACTCAGCCAACAGTGATCCAGGATTACCCTTAAACAATGATGACATTTTTGATTTAGCTGGTTTGTATATAGACTTGGGTGATTGTGAAGCTGATTTAATCTTTAAAACCAGTTTTGAATAAAAATATGGTGGATTTATTGATTGCCGAAAATGAGATTGTTAATTGCATAACCTGGTTTTTATGAAGTATTTTAATCATCAGTTATTCTTATAGCGGGACCACCATGAATAAGGAATCTATAATTAAAACCCAGAACAAGCAATTTTTTCGTCATTCCAAAATGACCAATAATTGTTAAATATAGGGTTGCAAATAAGAACCAATTCAGTTGAAAACAAAAAACCTGGGTAGTAACATTTGTTATCAGTATGTTTGGAAC
>JBPOFV010000304.1:0-3563 GCA_051252335.1 Marinicella sp.
CAAACCACAAGATGAAGTACCACCGCATTATTAGACCAATTAAGCATATCCTCAATACATTTTAGTGATTCTTAAACTTCGACCGATAAAGTCAGCTACCAATTCAATCAACCATTGTTTTCAACATATGATCTGCTGAACTCAATAAGTCTCAAATTCGGATTATATTTCTGCATTCTTAATACCCTCGACAACCAGATTGACTGTGAGAATTACAGCTCTTGAAAGATTACGTTATAGCGAATTATTTAATTCAGGCATAGGCATAGAAGCAGGTGGTTCAGGTGGGTTAATCTTGTTTTCTAGCTTTTGAAAAAAAACGGTGTCAATGTTGTCTTCAGCTGACAGTGAAAATTGAAATCCACGGTATTGCTCTTTTCCTGAAATTTGATACAAACTGTCCTCAAAGTCATCGCCATGATGTAATTGCTTGACCCATTGCATTTCTTCAAACTTCATGCTGTCGTATAAAAGCTCACCCTCTTCTTCATGATAGATGATGATTTCAGCATCAGTCATTATCACGCCGCCTTCTTTTACAGACAATAAACCCGTGCTGTAAAAATACTCAATGGAATTTTCTTCATTGATCAAGTTCAACTCTAACAATGAACGTCGATCATCATCAGAAATTTGATGTTTCGATTTAACGTAGGTGGCAGGAATGATTTCAAAATGTGACAGCATGCCTAGAGTCAGGACACTCACTGTAATGAATGTCACAGGAGTCATAACCACCCACATCCATACTTTCGTTGGCTTATAGCTAGAGTCTTGTTCTTTAAGTAATTTGTGATAATCAAAGGTGCCTTTAACAGCACGGGCAAAAAAGAACAAGAACACTGACCCAATGACTAATCCCAAGAAAGATCCAGATTCAAGAAATTGAAATATTTTACTGGCCAGAAAGCTGAGAAGCAGTGCTGTTGCTGCGAATCTCGAATGTCTGCTAACTCCCCAAATCAATAAGAACAATAGAGCCAAATCAAACACATACCAACTGTCTTCATAACTTTGTAATGAAGCTGCCGTGACATCAGAAAATTGTGCCATTAGATATTTGCCCAAGGCGATACCAAAAACAATTAATCCAGTAATAACACCAGCACGCATGTTACTGATTGCAACTTCTTTGGCAAATTCAAATTGTGAATCTCGCTTTTCGGGTGAATCCATGACTAAGCCTCCATGATTTTAAGTCAAATTAATAGGGGGAAATTAAATAATTAACATGGCATCACCATAACTGAAAAAACGATATTTTTCATTAATGGCATGTTGATAAGCAGATAAAATTGGTTCCCGGCCAGCCAATGAAGAAACCAGCATAACCAATGTTGATTCGGGTAAATGAAAATTGGTGATTAAACCGTCGATCACCTTAAACTCATATCCAGGATAGATAAAAATTTGTGTATCTCCCTCAAAAGGTTCAATTTTCCCATCAATTGCAGCCGTTTCTAAACAACGCACTGCCGTGGTGCCTACAGCAATAACACGGTGCCCTTCTTTCTTCACCTGATTGACCAAATCACAAACATGTTGATCAACGGACAACCACTCTTTGTGCATTTGATGCGCCTCAATATCGTTGGTTTTTACTGGCTGAAATGTACCAGCTCCTACATGCAGGGTAACAAATGCAGATTTAATTCCTTTTGCCTTTAATTCATCCAACAAACCATCGTCAAAATGCAACCCAGCTGTTGGTGCGGCCACTGCTCCGGCTTGATCTTCATCAGCATACACTGTTTGGTATCTCTCATTATCATGGTCATCTGCTGCACGCGTGATATAGGGAGGCAATGGCATGTGACCATGTTGTTGCATCAAGTCACTCAATTGAAACCCTCCCTGAGTTTCAACTAAATAAAACATCCCTTGTTTGGCAGTTACCATTAACTTGCCTATTCCATTAAACTGAATGACACTGCCTAATTTAACAGACTTATTTGACTTCAATAATGCCTTGGCTTGAAATTCATTCAAAACCCTTTCGATAAATACTTCTACTTTTCCACCCGTTGATTTCTGGGCCAACAAACGCGCTGGAATGACTTTGGTATTGTTAAATACAAACAAATCTCCAGGATTCAATTCAGTTAAGATATCCTTAAACTGACAATCAGTCACTTGTCCAGACACTTTATTCAATTTGAGCAATCGGCTAGCTGTGCGATGCGCCAGCGGCTCTTGGGCAATCAGTTCTTGAGGTAAAGCGAAATCAAAATCCTTCTTTTTCATATGTGATGTTATTGCTTTATTACTGGAAAGTCTAAATGCTGAACATGTTCAACACCTGTTTCATCTTTATATATCAAACAAATTCGTGTCATATCACCAACCACAAAACGTTTTTTTGGCATCATCAACATGATGTGTAGACCGCCAGGTTGCATGACAACTTTACTTTGTTGGGGTAATGCCAGTTCAGATTGCTCTCGCATTTTCAGCATGCCATCCACTTCAATGGTCTTGTGAATTTCAGTCATGTTGAAATCAGGTGAAAACGCACCTACAAGTTTTAAATCTTGCTTGGTTTGGTTCTCAACTGTCACATAAGCAGCCAACATTTTTGCTTGGGGATGTGCAGCTCTGAGCCAAAACTCGCTGGCTTGAGGAAATTCAAATGCAACTGACTTTTGAGTCATTAATGCAAGTATCATCAAGAATAAGTATTTCATAGTGATTGTGTTAGTATTGCCAATGCTTGAGCATGTTGTTCTGCCAAATTGGCACTTTTGGCTTCTACCATAACCCTCAATTTAGGTTCAGTGCCTGAGGGGCGGATCAAAACTCGACCATCATCACCCAATTGACTGCCAACTTTATTGGCTGCATCAATCAGAGTTTGATTGGTTGCCAATTGTTTGGGGTGGTTGTGGTGTACATTGATCATGACCTGAGGATAAAGCTCCATTTCTGCGGCCAGTTCTTTTAAAGATTTACCTGTTTCCATGATGACTTCCAATACCATCAGCGCGCTGATGATCCCGTCCCCAGTTCCTGCCAGGTTTAAATTCAATATATGACCTGATGATTCTCCACCTAAAATCCAATTTCTTTTACTCAATTCTTGGTGTACGTAACGATCACCAACGTTGGCACGGACAAATGGAATTCCCAATTTTTTAAGGCCTGATTCCATGCCTTGATTGGACATTAACGTGCCAACCACTCCTCCATTTAACTGATTATGTGCAGATAAATGTTTGGCCACCATAAAAATCAATTGATCTCCATTAACTTCATTACCCGTGTGATCAACCATAACCACTCGATCGCCATCTCCATCCAATGCCACACCCAGATCAGCTTTGGTTTCAATCACCATCTCACTCAAGACCGAAACTTCTGTGGAACCACAGTCTTGATTGATGTTAAAACCATCTGGCTTATTTCCGATGACAGTGATGTCTGCACCTAACTCTTCAAATACTTGTGGTGCAATGTGATAACTGGCGCCATTGGCACAATCCAAAACGATTTTTTTACCAGCTAACAGTTGTCTATTTGCAGCACGTTTACAGAACTCAATGTAGCGCCCTGCCACATCATTAAGT
>JBPOFV010000305.1:0-3551 GCA_051252335.1 Marinicella sp.
GCATTACCAACCCTGTCACCAATGCAAAACTGGCCAGTGAATATTGTGGTGTTATAAAAATTTGCATGACCTTTCTGAACTTATGAACGGATTCAGCTACAACTTTAGTTTCAACCACCAAGTCATCGGCAATCTTATTCCACAGTTGTTGTCCATAATCGGCTGGCAATTTATGTTGGGTTTGTGATTGTTCTATGGCATTCATATCTGCCTCCAATTGATCCAATTTGGCACACAATTCTGGCGACTTCAGACAATCATCAATTTCTTTTTGAGGTGCTTCATTCAGGTAAATCATCAATAATTTTTCATCGTCTGTGTGCTTCATACGCTCACCTCTGTGGTTAATTGTTTTCGTAGTTTCTGAACTGCTCGAAAAATGGTTTGTTTACAAGCATTGTTTTTGATTTTTAGCACTTTGGCGGTTTCATCAATCGAATAGCCTTCGTGGTGTTTCATGGTGATTGCCAATCGTTCGACATCACTTAAATCTGACATGGCATGAGTTAACCTGAGATTCAAATCCAGATGATCATCTGCATCAATCCGATGGTCTGGTATGTCTACTTGCACCAGCTCTTCATCCAATGAATCAGCGATCTGTCGATTGGCTTTACGTAAATAATCTATCGCACTGTTGGTGGTTATACGCAACAACCATGTTGAAAATTTAGCCTGAGCTTGATAACGATCAATGGCTTGGAATGCTTTGATAAAAGTCTCTTGAGCAATGTCTTCTGCATAACTGGCATCTGCTGTGTATCTAAAAGCCAATCGATTCACAGCTTGTGCATAATGCAACACAATCAGGCGAAATGCATTCTTATCGCCTTGAGTTGCACGTTCAACTGTTTGAGTATCAATTTCATTCACCATGTCAGCTTAAACGCAGAATAAATCCAATTGGTTATTTTATTTTTAATTTTTTTTTAAATTAATTAATCATTCTTGCCAACAATCCAACTCCTCGCCACCTGAGTTATAATGATTCCCACCAACCATTCAGGTATTTTCATTGCAAAATAATAACAGCATTAAATGGCATTTGGGTCGCAGCTGGCATCAGCTCAATCCAAATGTACAGCGTCGTTTCAATCGCTTACCAACTGAGCAAAGCCCCATTATTTACCAAGGTAATATGGAAGTGGTTGAGTGTTCAAAAGCAGGTTGGTTATTCGCTCTGTTGACCAAAATCATTGGCAACCCCTTAAGCCCACATCAGGGAACAAACATTAAAATGGAAGTTAAGCTCACAACAAAGCAAAATAAACCTGGCGTATATTGGTGTCGTACTTATCACTTTCCAGGTAAAAAGCCGTTCAGTGTGACCTCAGTTAAAA
This sequence comes from Marinicella sp., assembly GCA_051252335.1. Classification (GTDB taxonomy): domain Bacteria; phylum Pseudomonadota; class Gammaproteobacteria; order Xanthomonadales; family Marinicellaceae; genus Marinicella. The sequence continues at coordinate 1,341 of JBPOFV010000305.1, forward strand.
AGGATGACCAAGGCAGAATGATGGAAATGGTCGGTGGTGGATTTGGTATGTTCCTTGATGTCTATGCAGAAAACAGTGAACTTCACTTCAAAAGTACTCGGTATTTTTGGAAATGCATAAAATGGTATATTCCCTTACCGCACTGGCTGAGCCCAGGTGCAACCCATGTGATTCATCAAGATTTAGGCAAAGGTGATTTTCGTTTCACCATTACCATGGACCATGCCCTATTGAAACGCACTTTTTATCAAACTGGAATCTTTCATGAGCAAAGCGAATAATCGTTTCACTGTTTTGATTCTAGGCGGTTATGGCACATTCGGTAAGCGAATTGCTTTGGCATTATGCCAAAAAGGTTACCATGTGGTTATCAATGGCAGAAATCATGAAAAAGCCAAGTCACTACTGAATGACATCATAAATAAACAACATGACGCCAAAATATCAACAGCTTGTTTTGATGTGTATACTGAATTAACCGAACAATTAACACTCGTGAGTCCTGATTTAGTGATTCACACCTGTGGACCATTTCAGGGACAAGACACACAAATCGCACAAATCATTATTCGTTCGGGTTGTCACTACATAGACTTATCAGATGGACGTGAATATGTAGGACATATGATGGAATTAAATGAATTGGCTCAACAATATGGAGTCATTGCCATCACGGCAGCCAGCACCGTCCCTACGCTGTCATCTGCAGCCTTAACTTATTTACAAAACAAATATCAAATTGTTGAATTTGATCAAGTCAAAATGGGTATTTCACCCGGACAGAAAACCGAACGAGGATTGGCAACCACGAAAGCAGTTCTCTCTTATATAGGAAAACAGATACCTACCTGGCGTGGGAATAAATCCAAAGCTTTCGGCTGGCAAAACATATACTTGCAAAAATATCCGCACATCAACAACCGCTTGATGGGGAATTGTGAAGCGCCAGATTTAGATTGGTTACAGGATTATTTTGCAATAAAAAAATTGCGCTTTTCAGCAGGTATGGAGAGCAAACTGTTACACATGTCGATTTGGCTGTGTTCTTGGCTCATCAGGTTAAAACTGCCATTAAAATTACCTCATCATGCGAGCTTTTTATTAAAAGCCAGTCGTTGGTTTGATGTATTGGGTTCAGGTGAGGGTGGTATGCACATTGAGTTTACTGGAACTAACAAAGATCACAAGCATGTCCACAAAACATGGTACATTGAGGCGAAAAAGAATGACGGGCCTCAAATTCCGTCCATCCCAGCCATTGTATTGACAGAAAAAGTTCTGAACCACCAGATATCTGCCGGCGTCCACCCCAGCATTCAATTAATGACACTCGAAGAGTACCTGGCAGAGTTAGCTGACTTCAGTATCCAAACTTCAGTCAGTTAATTATTTTTTTCTGCGGTCTGATTGTTCTCTGCGATCATTTTTTTCGGATTCTGCACGTGCTTCAGCACGGCGATCAGCTACCGTGTTACGGCGGTTTTGGCGCCTTCTTTCAATTGGCTCATACCTTATTTTTTTACTTGAGCCTGAATCTGCGGCTGTATTGTTCTCAAACATTTTAGTACCCTTTGTAATGATAAAAATATGACATCCTGTTTATTTTTAATTATTTCCCACATAAGAAAATAACATACTGCATGGTTAATTACAGCATTTTCAGCTAATTTTTAGGTGTTTTTGTGGCTTAGATTTGGTAATCAATCTGTATTATCCCAAGTGGTGCCACCTTTTCTGCGGTCCTCCCCGCTTCTTCTGTCCTGTTTATCAGGTTCCCAGCGATGTACTTCCCTTCTGGGTTCAGCATTTGATCTACGCTGTTTCTTTCTTTTATCCACCCTTTTTACTTCTTTCTTTTTTTTCTTAAAAAAACCAAACATATTAGACACCTTGTTGCAGTGATAATTTTAAAACTTGAATCATACTTATTATTACAATTGATCCTACATCATAAGATAAAAATACCACAACTCGCCATACTCTGCAGTAAAAATAATAACTTTTCTTTTCAGAGATGTTAATTTTAACCAACAACCAAAAAAAACTTTCTGCTCTGACAAAATATCAAGAATAGTTCAGTTATTGTGACCATTATTATTTAAAATATCACCTTTTCTATCAGGACGATTTATGTGGTTTAAAAATGCCCGCTTGTTTCAACTTAATGAGCCCTTTGGTTTAAATGCTGAACAATTATCAGATGCATTAAAA
>JBPOFV010000306.1:0-3551 GCA_051252335.1 Marinicella sp.
TTATAAAATTTGGCCCAACATCATCACCAAAATTAAAGGCCAATGATGCATCATCATTCATAAAAGCATTGGCTCCACCGCTGTTGTCTTCTGTTGAGCATAAACTGCCACCAGTTGCAGATGCACAATCTAAATTTATGCCACCACTGCAACTTGAAGTTGCACCGCCTAAGCAAATATCTGCTATGCCGTCCTCATCCAGGTCTAAACTGACTACCGGGATTCCGCCCGTATTTGAGTTTATTATTTGGCACTCAACTGGTGTGGTATTGTCATTAAATGAATTGATGACATTGATTGAATGCCCAAATCCGGCGGCTAAAGAATATTTTGGAACTGATAACAATAACATCAGTATCAATAGGGTATTAATTCTATTTATCATTTTGAATCGTAATTTGGAATGACAACCATTATCTATGACCCAAAATACAAAATGGAAAATATATCTAAAATTTCATGTTTTATAACAAGATTAACTTAAAAGAGGATATCAAAATGTCGGCTTAGATAATAATTCTGTTAATGAATTAATCATAAATTCCGAAGAATGACTGACAATAAACAAGCGAACAGCACCCTCATCATTGGTGAAGGTATGTATGCCTTCAGCTGGTTGGTTTTTGAGTTCTAAGCCATCTATATTAAATGGTTCCAATTGTTCCCAGCTATTGGCCAGAATGATCACGTCGAGTTTTGGGTATCGATTCAACACAAATTTTTCAGAATCAAGTTCAGCGCCATCATTGATGTTGGCAGAAGAGGGGCGTAACAGATTGAACATTTGATTGATTAAATCATCCTCTCTTTGGGTTAAATCAATTATCCCAACATGACGTAAGCGCTCAGCTGGTGTGTCTTTCAAGTCTTTAAGTGCTTGAGACCAAGTGGCATCGAGTGCTTGCAGGAACTCAGGATTGATACTTTGTTTGTTTTCAATTTGTTTGGTAACCAATGGCAAAGCAGCTTTACCGGCTTGATCAATGCCTTGATTGGCATAAAAAGACATGGGATAGGCCAAGTATCTCTCAAAGTATGCGGGTTCGTTCATGCGTTGTTCGAGTAATCCATTACCAATCGCTGAAGCCAGAGCCTCATTGAATAAATAGTATCCGACCTTGCCGGTTTTTGATTTTGAACCAGTGAAAAAATTCATGGTCATCATGTGGTGATCTAATGATGCCCTTTCGTGATAAAAGTGGGCGATTTCATGGATCACCACGGCCAATCGATCACTGGCTTGTTCGCCTTTGAGCACCTCAATCAAACTATTTTGGCCAAATACCAATCCAGAAGAGTGGGCTTTGGCTTGCGGGTGAGCAATCAGGTAAACCGGTAAGATTAAATCTGCCGGTAACTCAGATTGATAGAAAATTCGCATGTCACTTAAGAGCTGATTGATGTTTAACTCTTCAGTGAGTTTATTGGCATCAGTTACAAATTCATCAAGTCCAGCTTGCTGTGATTTAAACCAAAACTCAAACCTTGGGAAGAAATGATTCAATATTTTGAGTTCAGCTTGGACATGGCTAGGCGATAACAGCAGTTCAATGTGTTGTCGATAGGCATCGACAGAACCAGTAGCAAATGCCATGATTCTCGTTTGTTCTAACACATTAAGTTGGTTACTGGCATTGATCGGAAAATTTGGGCTGGTAGCCATTTTCACGTCAGGCGTTTTAATGAACTCTACAGTATCATCCAGTTTAGTCCTTAAAGACTGCCATTGTTCCAGCATAACAGCATCGTCCGCTACCGCCTTAATTTCAGATTGCCACAACTCAGTAAAGCTCTGCTTGCTGCATTGAAACCGTGACACTTGCGCCATACAGTCCAATTGGTAGACCAAATTCCCCAAAGGAGAAACACGATATTCAATCTCATGACCCGCCGAAATTTGCAGCGAAACCAATATCATCATTACAAAACCAATTCTTCTCATCATATCCTCAGATTTTATACTTGTATTTATTATGACGTTGAGTGGATAAGAATGGTTGCATAAATGTGCCATATATTTTTATTTTATCAATGCCATTCTCAAGTATTGCGAATACTGCCTGTCAAAATGTTATTTTTAAGTCTGGAAACTACCATGCAACAACTTGTTATTAAACTCAGTCCCCAAGCCACCGCTCAATACTTAAAAATTGCAGGTGATGAAACATCGAATGAATTTAAAAAAGATCAAACTCCATCAGGAATTCAACTTGATATCAATATGGCACTGATGGCAGGGCTGTGCTTTGCTGACATTGATGTTAATGGTCAGAGTATCACTTCGAAATCTGATGATGAAGATTTAGAACTTGAGTTGGTTGAACTGGGTTAATCATTGATAATGGGGAACACATCCTTGTGTATAGATACAGCTTAGTTTTTAATTAAAACTCATTGAGCCAATCTAAAATAACTCCACTGATGGCATCTGTCCATACACCTTTCTCTCCATTGAATGAATTTTCAGCACTGGTGTGTATGGCTTGCCAATGATCCATGCCTTCATGTTTATAGAGCTGATGGTCTTGATGGCCTGCAGCTTCTAATATATCGATGATCATGTCATTGTCAGATTCAGACATGATCCAATCATTGGTGCCCCACCGAATCCTGGCCGGTACTTTAAGTTGTTGCCAGGCGCCAGCCACATCGAATTGTTGTAATTGTTGGTAATATGCAACAGGCCGACCGTACATGTGTTCTGGGCTGTGGTAGTTATCTGGGCCAATGGCAGGGTATTGATCAATCACTTCTTTATAGCTTTTTCTTTCAATCAGCATACCGTAATATAGTGGGATATAGGATTGATTCATTTTGGTTGTAATTTCAGCTTGTGACAAGCCTTTGAATTCAGAGATTCTGCGTTCAATTTCAAGCATGTGCTCAAACCAGCTTTTAACAAAAGTCCCATCAGAAATTACCGCTGAGAAATTAAATTTATTGGCAATGTACGGTGCCAGAGCAGATCCCATTGAATTGCCATAAACTGTGATGCGATCAGTGTCAACATAAGGTAATTTTTTTAACATGTTGGCAGCGATCTCATAACCGTTTAGCTCAGTTTTAAAATCTGTTTGTGAACAGTTGCCTTCAGAATCGCCCAATCCTGGCTTTTCAACCCGCAAAACGACTTTATCACTGCCTTCAACGATCTCATTAATTAATCGTGTCCAAGGGGTGATTCTGTTGTTAATCTCCACACTTGAACAACTGAGTCCTTGCAAAAACATGATTGCGGGCTGTTTACCACTAACGCCTTTAGGTTTAGTGATGATGACCCTTTGGCGAATGCCAAAATCACTGGTTAACTGTGTGTAAATGGTTTCGATGTTTGGATGCGATTCTTTGTCCTGTGGTTTGAACTTAACTTTCACCTGGTCACTTTGGTGGTTTCTGCGGTAAGTGATATGAACTACTTTATTAGCCACCAAGGCATCGGAGATGTCATTCCAATCTTCCGGCTTGTTAATCGTTTGACCATTGATGGCAATGATGTGATCACCCACTTTCAAACCTGCCTTATCTAAAGGACTGTTCTCAGTGATTGATTG
>JBPOFV010000307.1:0-3543 GCA_051252335.1 Marinicella sp.
GATTCTGGCGGTTATCTGACCACACCTTTGTATTCACATGATACAGGATTATTCATCGTAGATTTAACCAGTAAAAAACAAACCAAGATTGCTGATAATGGCAGCAGTCCATTTTTTACCCAAAACAACTCACGGGTCTATTTTTTGGGCCGTGATGTTTCTGGTGAAGTGATGACTACCCAGTTGCAATCAACAGACCTGAATGGTTTTGACAAACAAAACCATTACCAAGGTGAATGGATCACCCAGTTTAAAGTCTCACCTGATGAGCAATGGTTGGCATTTGTGCAAAATTATCAAGTATATGTTACTCCATTTGTCCGCAATGGCCAGCACATCAGCACAGGATCTGCGGCCAGTAACTTGCCGGTTAAAAACTTTTCTGAGCATGCTGGCGACTACATTAACTGGAATCAAGCATCTAATCAATTGAGCTGGTCAATGGGCCCAAAGCTTTATCAGCAAAAACTGACTGAACGTTTTGATTTCTTAGGTGGTGAAATTAAGGTTGTAGAGACACAAACACAGAGCAGTGAAGATGAAGTAGTTACAGAGACGCCCGAAATTCAAGCGCAATCAACCCATATCACATTCAATGTCAATACTGACATCCCGCAAGGAACATTGGCTTTGGTCGGGGCTAAAGTCATCACTATGGAACAATTGAATGGAGAAAATTCAATCATTGAAAATGCCATCATAATTATTAATAACAACCGGATTACAGCTGTTGGCTCAGCCGATCAAATCAACCCACCAGAGAATGCTGTGGTGATCGATGTCAGTGGTAAAACCATCATTCCGGGATTGGTTGATGTACATTGGCATGGTCCTTATGCCAATGGCCAAATTACACCACAGAATAATTGGAATGCACTGGCCTCATTGGCCTTTGGAGTAACCACCACACATAATCCATCAGCTGATACAGCAGCGGTATTTTCAGCAGCTGAAATGCAGCAGGCTGGAACTATTGTTGCACCTCGTATTTATTCGACGGGTACCATTTTATATGGTGCGACCCATTACTTTACCGCCAAAGTGAATTCATTGGATGATGCCATCGGTCATTTAGAGCGGATGAAATCGGCAGGTGCTTTTTCTGTCAAAAGTTACAACCAGCCTCGACGTGACCAAAGACAGCAGGTTTTAGAAGCGGCACGTCAAACAGGTTTAATGGTGGTGCCTGAAGGTGGATCATTGTTTATGCACAACATGTCTATGATCATCGATGGGCATACTGGAATTGAACATTCCATACCTGTGGGTGCCATCTATGATGATGTGAAACAATTGTGGGCAGGTACCGAAACAGCTTATGTACCTACATTAGGAGTTGGATATGGAGGTATTTGGGGTGAGCGTTACTGGTATGACACCACTGAAGTTTGGAAACATCCTTTGTTGACTCAGTTTGTTCCAAAACATGTGTTAGAACCGGTTTCAATTCGCCGCAGCAAAGCACCACTAGAGGATTACAATCATTTTAACAATGCTCGGGTTGCCACTGAATTACAAAACGAAGGAGTTGATGTGTTATTAGGCGCACATGGCCAACGTGAAGGTCTGGCTTCACACTGGGAAATGTGGATGTTTGCGCAAGGGGGTATGTCACCTTGGAATGTACTTAAAGCCAGTACCTTAGACGGGGCCAAATACATTGGAATGGATGCTGATTTGGGCTCAATCAAAGCCGGTAAAATAGCCGATTTGGTGATTCTGGATGCTGACCCTATGCAAGACATCAGAAATTCTGACAAAGTCAGTCAGGTGATGCTGAATGGTCGCTTATATGACTCATCGACCATGAATCAAGTTTATCCTGAAAAAGTTGAAAGGCCTGTTTTCTACTTTGAATGATTGTATTGACTTTAGTGGCTTGTCATGGGAATACATAAAATGTAATTTGTAACATGGCCAGATAGCATCAAATAGGAAAAGTCAGATAATCAACAACATTGCTAAATAGCATTTATGAAAAAACGGTGTTGCCTCAACAGCAGCACCTTTTTTTATTTTAGAAACTCTAATTGTTTAATAAATAACTTTCTGTATTAAGGTTTATCCACTCAAATTGCTAACTTGAATTTATAAACCCTCAAGCGTCATTAATTACTATGATTTAGTAAACAATAGTCATCAATTAATTCAGCATTTCAACTGTATTCAATCCAGGCCAATGTATTGATATAGTGTGATATACATTGACCAATGAGGATATAAAAACCCCAAATAATCTTGATGAACTTAAATTGAGCCTTTATAATGTTTAAGTGGCAAAATTATGTAAATTTGAACAAAATAGGGGTAATTATGAAATCAGTAAATAAAAAAATGGTATGGCTTTGTGTTGTTTTTTCGACATTTTTTTCAGTTTCTGCATTCGGTCAACAGTTTTATTTCACACCAGGAAGTAGTGCAACAGCTGGAGATTTATTCAGGATTGATGCACAAACCTGTGTCATCACAACGATAGGTCCAGTGGGATTCAGTGTCACTGGATTGGCTATTGACAATGAAGGCAATTTGTACGGCACTGAATCAACCAATTTTGCCTCGCCAGATGGTGCTGGGAAATTATTGAGGATCAACCAGAGCACGGGTGCAGGCGTTTCCATGGGCTTGATGACAGGCGCTAATGGAGACAACCCATCTGTACCTGATATCACATTTTCTGGTACGACGTTGTATGCTTGGACTGAATCAGGTGATGATTTGATGACCTTAGATCCTGCAACTGGTGCTGAATTAACTTATATACCATCACCACGAAGTTCATTTGGTACTGGGTTGGCGGCACATTCAAATGGAGATTTATACCTGATGCCCCAAGGAAATGATGTTTATAGATTGGATCCAGGATCTGGTGATGTGACTTTAATTAACACAATCACAGACTTAGATACAGTAGGTTTTCCAAACGGCTTAAGTTTCGATGCTCAAGATAATTTATGGGCCAATGCGAAACCAAGCGGCTCTGGTAATAGTGGAAACCTGGTGTCGATTGATATATTAGGTGGTACTTATGACTTGGTATGTGCAGGTTTGCCTTTAGAAATTGACTCTCTGGTTTACTATGGAGCCAGTGATTTGATTTATAAAGATGGATTTGGTTTATTACCATTTATTGCCAGGTAATAGTAAGAATTAATTATATTCATTTATAATTCAACTAACCCTGTAAGTTTCTGACATTGAGGCTGCAGGGTTTTTTTATGACATTCGATTAAAATGCTCGGCGATTGTTGGTATGGCATGAGTTAACAGGTGTATTCGGTTCAAAATTCAAGGTAATGATTACATGCCTAAAGACTTGAAAAATCTTAAAAAAATATTTATCATGAATATCTACTATTTTTAACAACTTAAAGGGGTAAATATGATTTCAATTAATAGAAGTGTCTTTTGGACCGGATTTTTAACCGCTACATTTTTATCAACATCAGTCATGGCACAAGTATATGTGGCACCTGGTTCAGGTGCGGTTGCAGGTGATTTGGTGCATATAGATGTAAGTACCTGCGATATGACGACGGTGGGTAC
>JBPOFV010000308.1:0-3540 GCA_051252335.1 Marinicella sp.
TTAAATATGACTGGATAAATAATGATACGTTCTAAAACATCAATTTTGACATCTGCCATACTCATTGGTGGCAGCTTTTTGATGCTAACCTTACCCAACTGGATGTCTTATACTGTGCTGGCCCTAGTGGCTACAGCATTTACCATTTACCATGGGTATAACCACAGCTATATATTGCCTAAAGTATGGAACTTCTGTATCGAATTCATAGGATTTTGTGCACTGGTCCTGTGTTTTATTTTTACTGTAGTCTGTATGAATCAAGTTTTGATGCCATGAAAAATTGTCATTTGAAATTTGATTCAGTTTAGGTTCAAGTTATTGAAAGATAATGGCATAAATTCAAAACAATCTTATGCCATGAAAAATACTGTAACTATAGGAGTCTTGCTATTGAGCTTAAGTGCTTGTATTCAACCACCCAAACCACTCAGAGGTGAATACAGCGATGTGAGCCCACAAGCTTATCAGGCTAAACCAGTTAAAAACTTAAATATCAGATGGACCGGTTTTGTGGTTGATGTGGAAAACACGGAACAACACAGCTGTTTAACCATCATAGCTAAAGTACCAGATGCTGTCGCCAGACCATCGAAACGCGTCCGAGTAGATCAGGGTCGATTTATTGCTTGTAAACCAAAGTTTTTAGAACCGGAAAGTTTCATGAAAAAACCTGTCACAATCACCGGGCAAGTTAAACGCATGGTAACCAAGAAAATCGATGACTTAGAATATCAATACCCATTGGTTGATGCACAAGTCATTTATGTGTGGTGAATTGGTTTAAATGGATAATTGTATCCATATAAATACATTATCATTATTTATTCTAGAAATTTATGTGCCAAAGTCACTGATCAGATAGCACCTTTTTGACTTTGTCCATCACATCAACAACTTGAATCAAATCCATGGCTCCTGGGAATTCTGTTTTGGTGCCCCATTTCACTTGATTCAAAGGTTTATTCAGAAACTTTTCACAAGCTTCTGGGTATTTATCTACAGTTAATTCAGGATATTGATAAGAACCTGATCTTGCGTAGTTACTGGCTGCCAACAAGCCTATTACTGGGGTTTTAACACTACCGGCCATATGCAAAGGTCCAGAATCAGGTGATATGACCAAGTCAGCATGCGCTAATAAGCACAACAATTGTTTCAAGGTGTCTTGTCCGGCCAAGTTTTGTACCGATTGCTCACAAGAAGTCTCGATGGCATGTACAAAAGCCATTTCTTTATCAGCTGGACTTCCAGTTAAAATGACCTGTGCATCAAAGTCTTTAACAATTTGATCAATCAACAGCGCATAACGCTCAATAGACCAATTGCGCAAATCATGACTAGAACACGGGCTGATAATGACTGTTTTTTTGTGCTTATCGATGATGTTCTGTGCAAAGGCGACATCTGACTCACTGACTGGCACCGTCCAATCCATGATTTTTTCATTACAACCTAAATATTCAGCAAACTGCATAAATCCATCAAGAACATGACAGTCTTTCTTATAAGGGATTCGTTCGTTAATCACCAGAGTGTGTAGTTCTTTGGAGCGTGTTTTGTCATATCCAACTCTTCTGACTGCAGGAATAAATCTTGAAATTAAATTGGCACGAAATGACAACTGCATTGGTAACAGCACATCAAATTGACGGCCAGACATTTGCTTTCTTAACTGATTTATAGCTGACCAGCCTGCTGCTTTATTGAACACTATGACTTCAACACCAGGCAGTCCTTTTAATAATTTATGTTCTAGTTTTCCAATAACCCAAGTGATTTTTAGATCAGGGTATTTCTGTAACATGGTTTTAATAACCGGTAAAACATGGGTTACATCACCAATTGCTGAAAGTCTAAAAATACAAATTGATCGCAGTTGCGAACTGGCGTTTGTTGTCATCAGCTAAATCATTTAAAATGACACATTCTATCACTGAGTGACTTTCTAACTTGCACACAATAAAAAAAAATAAACAATGGATCTTTTCATCATCAATCCTCAAAGATGAAATCAACGAACAGTGGTTCAACCATGACTATTGGATGAATCAAGGCCGTTTATTGGGTGCAAATTCAGGACGAGGTTCGACATGGGTGGTTAAATCTGAATGGGGTAAATGGGTATTAAGACACTATTTCAGGGGTGGGTTTTACGCCAAAATAAACAAAGACAGTTATTTTTGGACGGGCATAGAGAATACCCGAGCTTATCAAGAATATACCTTGTTAACACAAATTCAAGCCTTGGGATTACCCTGCCCTAAACCGGTCGCAGCAATGGTGGTAAAAAAAGGACTGTTTTACCAAAATGACCTGATCATGGAACACATCCATCATGACCAGACATTTGCGCAAGCCATCATCGCTAGTGAACCATTAAATTCAGAAGTTTGGTATAAAATCGGACATACAATTGCCCAATTTCACCACAATGGCATATATCATTCGGACCTCAATTCTCATAATATATTGTTATCTGGTTCTGATGTTTTTGTGATTGATTTTGACAAGGGCAAGATCAGAACATTGAATAACAAATGGCAAGCAGAAAATATGAATAGATTAAAACGTTCCATTGAAAAAGTCAGTGGCCAAAGTTGTGAAAATGAGTTGGATAAAAAATGGCAATCATTGTTAGATGGATACCATGCAAATTAAGCCACCAATCGTTGACCAACTGAACAGGCCAATTAAAGACCTGCGTATTTCATTGACAGACAGATGTCAATTTCGCTGCACATACTGCTTGCCAGCCGAACATGTAGATGTCATGCGACAACAGAGTCAACCTGAAAACCACCTCAGTTATAACGAAATAACGGCTGTGGTTAAATCTTTTGCAAAACTGGGTGTTAACAAAATCAGATTAACTGGTGGTGAACCCTTGTTACGTAAAAACATTCACCAATTAATTAACAATATTAAAAACATTGCGGGCATAGATGATGTCGCATTAACCACCAATGCAGGTTTAATTGATCCTGTTCTGGATGATCTTATAGCGGCTGGTTTGGATCGAATCACAGTCAGTTTGGATGCGCTTGATCAAGACTTATTCGAAACAATCACAGGCACCAAATACCAAGTTAAATCCATTTTGAACAGTATCGAAAAATGTTCAAAATCAAAATTAAAACGCGTCAAGCTTAATTGTGTGATCCAAAAAGGAGTGAATGAAAATCAAATCATTCCTATATTAGAGTACTTCAGAGGTACTGGTGTGGTGGTCAGATTTATTGAGTTTATGGATGTTGGCAACATCAATAACTGGCAAAAAGCCCAAGTATTTGAATCAAATATTGCTTTAGAGATCATAAATAAACATTGGCCTTTCAGCCCCAAGCAAGCCACACATGTTGGAGAAGTAGCCAATCGTTATGAATTCAATGATGGACAAGGTGAATTTGGTATGATTTCATCTATCAGCGAACCATTTTGTCATGATTGCAACCGAGCCAGGTTGAGTACCCAAGGTGAAGTTTACACGTGTCTGTTTGCCCATCAGGGTCATGACATCAGACCTCAAATAACCAACCC
>JBPOFV010000309.1:0-3518 GCA_051252335.1 Marinicella sp.
ATTTGAATCTGCCTCATCCAATGCTTGGCGCAATTCCGTGGAATTTGTCACACAAAATTCAACCGAAAAAGCTGACTGAGAAGCCACCATTAACAACATCATTAAAATTTTCACTGCACATCACCATTTAATAGACTTATCTATTAAATGCATGAACAGCTTAATTCAACACAATTATTTTTTGGCTGACTCTATGCGTTGATAATAAGCAACGGCAAACTCGTCCAATTGATCGTTTTCTATGGCCTCACGAATGCGTTGCATGAACTCTTGATAGAAATATAAGTTGTGAATGGTATTTAAACGTGAACCCAACATTTCACCACATTTGTCCAAATGTCTTAAATACGATTTAGAAAAATTTTGACAGGTGTAACAACCACAATCCTGATCCAATGGCGTGGTATCAAACTGGTGCTTGGCATTTCTGATCTTGACCACACCATCCCAAGTAAACAAATAACCATTGCGTGCGTTTCTGGTAGGCATCACACAATCAAACATATCAACACCCAGTAACACTGCCTCAAGAATATCTTCTGGCTTACCCACTCCCATCAAATACCGTGGTTTATTTGCAGGCAACAATGGCGTGGTGGTTTTTAATACTTGCTCCCTTAAATCTTTGGGCTCACCCACGGACAAACCACCAATGGCAAAGCCATGAAAATCAATATCTGCCAGCCCTTTGGCTGAAATTTGGCGTAAGTCGTCATACATGCCACCTTGAACGATGCCAAATAAAGCATTGGGGTTGTCTGCAAAAGCATCTTTACTGCGCTGCGCCCACCTCAAGGACAGTTCCATAGATATTTTGGCTTCTTCGTGGGTCGCAGGATAAGGAGTGCACTCATCAAAAATCATCACTATATCGGAACCGAGCTTACGCTGAACTTCCATAGACTCTTCAGGCCCCATAAAAACTGTAGACCCATCGACAGGTGATGCAAATGTAACACCCTCTTCTGTGATCTTGCGCCTTTTGGCCAATGAAAACACTTGAAAGCCACCTGAATCCGTTAATATAGGCTTATCCCATCCCATGAAATCATGCAAATCACCATGAGCTTCAATGACATCAGTACCTGGTCTTAACATCAAATGAAAGGTATTTCCCAAAACAATTTCAGCACCAATGCCTTTCACTTCTTCTGGAGACATGGCTTTGACAGTTCCATAAGTACCCACTGGCATGAAACAAGGTGTTTGTACTGTACCACGCTCAAAAGTTAACTCACCCCTGCGAGCCACTTTATCTTGTTTTTTTAATTCAAATTTCAAAACTATTCTCAATCAATCTATTTCAAGCGCGCATTATACCGAGGTGTTTTGATTTTCGGTTAAAAATTCAAACAAGCCTGTACTGGCTTGTTCTAATAAATCAAGCACCAACTCAAAACCATCTCCTTCACCATAATAGGGATCAGGTACTTCATCATAGTCATGATTGTCAGCAAACTGCATCATGGACACCACTTTATCTTGAGACTTCATGGGAAACATGCTTTCTAAATTACATTTGTTGTCATCATCCATCACCACCAGATAATCAAACTGATCAAAATCATCGGCGCATACCTGGCGTGCGCGTAAATGACTCATATCGATGCCTCTTTTTTTAGCTGCTTGCATTGATCTTTTATCAGGTTGTGAACCCACATGGTATGAGTGAGTGCCTGCAGAATCAAGATAATAAGAGTTGGCCATTCCTTTACCCTTGACCCACTGTGAAAAAACAGCCTCTGCTGTTGGCGACCGACATATATTACCCATGCAAATAAATAAAATTTTTTTCATGGCCATGAATTTACCCTCGTTGTTTTTTTGTATATGATGAAGCTTGTTACCACTTTAGTACAATGCCCAGCTTATTATGCCAAAAATTAAAACATTTAAACACAGCAACAGCTCACCCAGACCCAATTCAGCCACCCTGCAGGAGTTCATCAGCATCAATAAAATTTCACTGAAGAAGAATGTTAAACTAATCGCACAACACCATGCCGCATTAAATGCTGAAGGCAAACAAGGTGTATTGGTCATTTTTCAGGCTTTGGATGCTGCTGGAAAGGACAGCACCATCCGCAATGTATTTAAAGGCTGTGACCCAGCTGGTTTCAATGTAGCCTCATTCAAAGCACCCAGTAAAGAAGAAGCTGCGCATGATTTCATGTGGCGTTGTTACAAAAAGTTTCCTAAAAAAGGCCACTTGACTGTATTTAATCGCAGTTATTATGAGGAAACACTGGTGGTTAAGGTGCACCCTGGCTTTCTCAAAGGTCAAGGGATTGACTCAAAACCCAACAGCGCATTTTGGCAACAAAGGTATGATTTCATCAATCAAGTAGAAGCCCATTTAGTGGCATCTGGCACTCAGGTCATTAAATTTTTCTTAGATGTCAGCCAACACACTCAGCACAGTCGGTTCATCAGTCGTTACAGCACCCCAGAAAAACAATGGAAGTTCAATGTGGGTGATTTAAAAGAAAGTTTACTATGGGATCAGTATCAAAAAGCGTTCAAATCCTTGCTTAAAAAAACTTCGACCAAAATAGCACCCTGGTATGTGATACCCGCTGACGACAAGCCCAACATGAGGGCTTTGGTTTCCGAAATTGTTAAACAAAGGCTGAAAGGGATGAATTGTTCTTACCCAGCCATCCCTGAATTTGATGCCGATGATTTAATATTGATTGACGATATGATTAAAAACCACAATCCTCAGCCAAATACTTCTGATTAAGTATCAATCAAATAATTTTGGCTCGGAAACAAACAAATTCCAATAACGGTTCAATGATCATAACACTCATTTCAATTAACTTTATTTTGAAACTTTAATTTTACAATTAACTCTAGATCACAAAAAGTATTTATCACTGCTTCATGTAACACCAACCTCAATGAATCTACAGATTCCAATCTACCCTCACTTTATCTAAAGAGATGTTTCGGTGAAAAATAAGGCACAATTCGAATCAGACATGTCATCACATGACGGTGTGATTGTGTAAGGTGACGATGAATTAATTACATTCATATAATAAGTCTTACCGGGTTCCAAAATACAGTACAGCGAAGGATTGTCATTGGTGTCACTGGAAAAACTCATTGACCTAAATGATTCAACCACTTTACTACATACTGCCGTTTCGGAAAAATCGCCTGGACACAGGCTGATTGACACAGTTGATAAATGGGCCTTGTTGTGACTGGTAGGTGCCGACACGAAATCAAGTCGACGCCTAAAATTAGGCGTATCCGGATAAGTGAAATTCGAAGCCACGGCATAATGTGTGTTAAATAAATTGATCAACACATCCGTATTGGTCGAAACACCAAATTCAAGGCCGTCATTCAAATCAAGGACATAATTAAAATTTGCCGCACTGATGCCCGGGGGTGTGTCTACATCAATACAAAAATCTTCGAAATCACCCAGGAAAATAACATCATCACCGGTTAATAATTGAAGCTCATTGTCTTGTCTCAAATCAGCTGCCTGAGCAGTCATGGAT
>JBPOFV010000310.1:0-3505 GCA_051252335.1 Marinicella sp.
ATCATAGCCAGAGCACAAGACCAAACTGACTGGCATGAAAACACCATCAAAACATTGGTGTCTCGACTGTATAAAAAAGAAATGGTGGGTCGTGCCAAAGATGGTAAGCAGTTTTTTTACTCACCTGTGATAGAACAAAGTCAAATCATCACTGAAGCATCAGACAGTCTTTTAAGTCGCTTTTTTGAAGGAAAACTTTCTCCATTGGTTGCTCATTTTGCACAAAACAAAAAATTATCAGATTCTGACATCAGTGAGATTGAAAGCATTCTAAAGGATATGAAAAAAAATGATTGAATGGTTTTACTACATTACTTTTGATATTTCACTGCTGGTTGCTCTGATACTATTAATTCGGAATCCAATTCGCAGGTTTTTGGGTGCCCATATCACCTATGCCTTGTGGTTACTCCCCATCATTCGATTATTAATTCCAGCTAAGTTTAATCGACCAGAACTCATCACCAAATACATTCATCTGCCCCAAAGCACAGATCTCATACCAGTTTATACACAACCTACATTACTGAACCAAACTGTCATAAATTATCTTATCCTGACTTGGTTGATTGGGTTTGTTATTTGGTCCACCCTAAAAGTGATGAATTGGTGGCAATTTAATCAATACTTAAAAACACAATCAGTTCCATCTGATCAAGCAGTACTCAATCAAATCAAATTACCAGCACACTGGTTTAAATCAATTGAATTATTCCAGTTGAATCAACAGCTTGGTCCTTTGATCACGGGCTTGTTGAAGCAAAAGATTTATTTGCCTCTAAATTTCATTAAAAACTACACACTCAGACAACAAAAGCTCATGCTCTTACATGAATTAACTCATGCCAAACGTATGGATTTATGGGCCCAACTGTTGGTGGAAGTTCTCAGGGCATTTTTCTGGTTCAATCCCTTGATCCATCTGGCCTACAGGCGGTTTCATGAAGATCAAGAATTGGCCTGTGATCACCAAATTCTCAAGCAAGCAGATGATAATTTCAGACTGGAGTATGGCATGGCGCTCAAAAAAGGGTTATCCGCACACCTGATACCCCAATCACTTACTTTTTTTCATCACAAGCATGAACGATTTCTGATGTTACAAAAACACAGAAAGAACAAATGGTTGACCACCATTGGGTTGTTATTTACTTTAATTATCGCCTATTTACTATTGACTCAATCCATGATCACCACCCATAAAAAAGACCATGCTGTTTACGGCCCACTTGTCAGTTATCAATTTAATGAAATTCCGCTGACCAGCATAGTTTTGTTGATTGCAGATTCAACACAAACCACCAGCATCACAGGTCTTGAACTATTAGGAAATCAATCAATTTCAGCACATGCAGAGCAAGTAAATGCCTTCGATTTTTTGGATGCTGTTCTGGAAAAAAACCAATTTCAAATGGTCCGCCAAGCTGGCACTTGGCAGATCACTCAACTTTAATAAATTTTATTTAGGAGAAAAACCATGCCGAATATAAACAAAAAAACAATTTTATTTCTTGGCTTAATGGCTACATTTGCATTCCTTGGGTTATCTAATTCTCAGGCTGCACAAGCCACCACATGTGCAGAGCAAAACAGTCATCAAACGGATGTAAACACATTAGTTAGCTACAATTTCAATGATATCGACTTGTCATCTGTAATGATGCTTGCTGGTAATGCAGCCAATAAAGAAATCATTGGCTTGGATTTAGTGGCAGGAAAAATTATTTCGGCTTCTGCCAAAGAAGTGAATGTAACTGCATTTGTTGATGCCTTATTACTGGTCAATGGCTTTAATTTCTCTGAACAAGAAGAAAATTGGATAATCACTAAAATGTAAGCACAGTTGTTTGAGCTTTCATTATAATATTGAAAGCTCAAACTATCTCAAAGGCATGACATTGAAAACTTTCTATTGGTACGACTTAGAAACCTTCGGCATCAATACTCGCTATGACCGCATTGCACAATTTGCCGGCATCCGCACCGATGAACATTTGCATCCAATCAGTGAACCAGACATGTTTTATTGTCAGCCTACACCTGATTACCTGCCTGATCCATCCAGTTGTTTGGTAACGGGCATAACTCCACAGTTGTGTGCTGAGAAAGGGTTGCCAGAACATGAGTTTACGGCCAAAGTTCATGATATTTTAAGCCAAGAAAATACCTGTGGTGTAGGCTATAACAGCATACGTTTTGATGATGAATGTGTGCGTTCATTGTTTTATCGTAACCTATACGACCCCTATCAAAGAGAATACTTAAATGGCAATTCTCGTTGGGATTTAATCGACATAGTTCGTGCCACCTATGCACTCAGGCCTGATCACATTCAATGGCCCATGCATGAGCCAGGCAAACCCAGTTTCAGACTAGAAGAGCTGGCACGTGAGAATGGTCTGATTCATGAAGCTGCTCATGATGCATTATCTGATGTTGAGGCCACCATTCAGTTGGCCAAACTCATTCAGAAGAACCAACCCAGGCTGTTTGAATTCGCTTTAAAATTAAGAAGTAAAGACACAGTCAGGAGCCTGTTGAACTGGCAACTGTTACAACCAGTGGTTCATGTCTCTAACAAAATACCAGCAGAACGTGGTTGTTTGGCTCTGATGTTACCCTTGGCCATTCACCCAACCAACAAAAATGGCATCATTTGTTACGATTTACATTATGATCCCACTGATTTACTGAACCTCAGTATCGAAGACATACAAGACCGTTTATACACACCCAAAGCAGACCTGCCTGAAGGTGTTGAAAGGGTGCATTTAAAAACCATTCACCTCAATAAAGCGCCTTTTGTTTCCCCCATCTCAGTGTTGAAAGGTGTTGATTTGGAGCGCATAGGCATGGATTATGAACGTTGCCAAAAACACTTGGCTCAAATAAAAGCAGCATCAGTCGGGATTGAAAAGAAAGCAGCAGCGGTATTTAACCAACCCTTTGACAGCCCTGATAATGATGTTGATGAAATGATTTATTCAGGTTTTTTCAGCTTTAAAGAACGAGCCAGATTTGAAGCCATCAGAAATTTACCAGCGGAACAAATTCCATGGCAAGCGGATGATTTTGATGACCCCCGTGCCGCCACTTTAATCCAAAGGTATAAAGCCAGAAATTTTCCAGATTCATTGACCGAAGAACAGCAGGGATTGTGGCATACGGATGTGTTACAACGCCTGGAACAACGTAATGGTGAAGATTTTGAACTTTGGTTTAATCACCTCAATGCCTTACGTGAACAAACAGAATCTGTCCGAGACAATGAGATCCTCGACCAAGTCGAACAGTTTGTGATGGACAAGTCGTACTAACAAGATTTAATCTATTGTGCTATACATTTTTCTACGATGGCAATTACCTTCTTTGCTGCTGGTACCCATTGAACAGGATCATGTTCTATGTTTGTGAGACTGATTGATCCCATCATATCTTCTGGGAAGTATTTCAATTTGTAAAAAGTAGGAGAAAATACAATCTTTCTTTCAGACCAGACTTTATC
>JBPOFV010000311.1:0-3504 GCA_051252335.1 Marinicella sp.
AGGTTGGACAGTCTTACTGGCCATCTTGGCTTTCAGTTTATGTGTGCTTGGTACATTCCTTGTTAGATCAGGTAGTATCACATCGGTGCATTCATTTGCTGCCGATCCATTTCGAGGGATATTTATCTTGGTGTTGTTGGGTATTTATGCGGGTGGCGCCTTGACTTTGTATGCCTTTAGAGTCAATCAACTCCGCTCCAAAGATGCGATTAATTTAGCCTCAAGAGAAACCATGTTATTGGCTAATTCTTTGATTTTCATCACTGCCACATTCACCATCTTATTGGGTACTTTATTCCCAATGATTTTTGAAGCCATGGGTAAGAAAATATCTGTTGGATCACCCTACTTTGGCTTGATGTTCTTTCTGATTATGATTCCTATGGCTGTATTGATGCCGCTGGGTGCTCAGCTTAAGTGGCAAAAAGATAAAATGGGTATTGCCACCAAGGCTTTAGCCCCACATTTTTTCATTGCTGCGGCTTTGACTGTAGCCGCCTACTTTGTTTTCGATGGTTTAAACCTAAGAGCAACTGCAGGCCTATTTGGTGGTTTTTGGATTGCTTCTACATCAATCATGCAAATCGTTAAATTCCCAGGAAGACTCAATGCCGGTTTTGTAGGTATGTCAGTAGCTCATTTAGGTGTGGCCGTATTCTTATTTGGTATGTCCATGACAGAACACAAAGATATTGAGAAAGATCTGTTGCTCAAACCTGGACAAACCACGTCTGTTGCGGGTTATGATTTTACTTTTAATGGGGTCGAAATGGTGCAGGTTGAAAACTACCAAGCACAACAAGGATCTATTTCTGTCAGTCAAGATGGTGAGCATTTGGTGGAATTACATCCACAAAAAAGGCATTATCCACTGCAACAACAACCCATGACTGAGGCTGACATCTACCCTGGCTTTACCAAGGACATATACGTTTCTTTGGGTGAGCAAATCAACACCCAGGGTGATTGGGCTGTGAGAATTTATATCAAGCCATTCATTCGCTGGATGTGGTTTGGCGGTTTGATGATGATGGCTGGTGCAGTGATCGCATTGTTCAGCAAACGCAGTAAACGACAAGAGCTTCAACAAGCCGACCAAGTGATGAATGAACGGTTGGGACTGTCATGAAAAAAGTTTTAATTGCTTTGCTACCATTAAGTGTATTTTTAGGTTTAATTATTTTGTTGTATTTCAATCTAGGCAACCATTCAGAAGTGTTGCCATCGCCATTGGTTGGGAAACCAGTTCCAGCTTTTTCTCACCCGACCCTTTATAGCAACCAAACCTTGAATCAAGATGACTTCAAAGGACAACCTTGGCTATTAAATGTATTCGGCAGTTGGTGTCCAAGTTGTCAATATGAACATCCATTGGTTACGGCTTTGGCCAATTCCGGTAGGATAAAAGTGGTTGGATTAAATTGGAAAGATGAACCAAACGATGCCGATGCCTGGTTGCGGCGCTGGGGTAATCCGTATCATGAAATATTGGTTGATTACGAAGGTGACACCGCGATAAATCTAGGTGTTTATGGTGCTCCTGAGACATTTTTAATCGATGCCAATGGCATCATCGTTTATAAAGTATCCGGTGTGTTAACCCAAGAAAACATTCAACAAAACATACTTCCATTGATTGATAAAATGAACCAAGAGGTTATGAATCCATGAATACAGTAAAATTGAAAATGGTGTTATTAGCACTGTTGATGACTTTGGCAACCCATTCAATTGCTATAGAAGTTTATGAATTTGATAACGCAAGTCAGGAGGCTTTGTACCAACAGCTGACCAAGGAGTTACGTTGTCTGGTGTGCCAAAATCAAAACTTAGCCGATTCCGATGCAGGCTTAGCCAAAGACCTGAAAGACCAAGTGGCTGAATTTGTCAAAGCCGGGCAAGATGCTGAAACAATCAAGACTTATATGATTGAGCGATATGGAGACTTCGTGAATTATGACCCGCCAATGAATGCCAGCACTTTGTTTCTGTGGTTTTCACCCTTATTGGTATTTTTAATTGGTGGACTGATTTTATTTCTTAACATCAGGAAAAAACACGATGAATGAATTGATGATTTATCTCAGTATATCGCTGATCAGCTTACTGCTGTTTTATTTTTGGTTTCGACGACAAGGACACACTGCTGAAAAACAATGGCTGACTCAAAAAATTGCGAGCAGCAGTGGCCATGAACAACAAAAATATGTTGATGCACTCAGTCAATTAGGCGCTAAAAAGCCTCCATTAACCATTACCTTTTGGGTAGCGATTATGGTCGTGCCAAGCGCTTTCTTTATTGATTATATGTGGTTTCATACCATTCCCATTGAATCGCGTTATTCATTGGCTGACAGCCCAACGGATAATAACAATGAAGCCAGCAATGCACCTGACTTAGCGACAGCAATCCAACAACTTGAACAAAAATTAGCAGAAGACCCAAATGATTTAGAAGGCCAGTTACTCTATGGTCGCAGCATGATGCAAATGCAACAGTTTGAACAAGCTGTTGGTGCCTATCGAAAAGCCAATCAAATTGAAGCCAACAATCCGAACATATTGGTTGAATTAGCTGAAGCCATTGCCTTTAAAAATAACACAGGTAGTTTTTTAGGTGAACCCGAAACCTATTTAAAACAAGCCATCCAACTAGACCCACAAAATCAAAAAGGCATGTGGCTGCATGGTATTGTTCTGTTCGAAAAAGAAGAGTATGAAGCTGCAGAAACTATTTGGACAACATTACTATCACAAGTAAATAACCCCAATATCAAAACCACCATCACCCGCCAAATTAACCAAGCTCGGGCAGCACTGAATAAAGACCAGTTACCACCTACAGAAGTTACAGCTGTCAGTCAGCCTGGGTATTTTGTGGTGATAGATGCCAGTGAAGCGATACAACAGGTTGAATTAGGCGCCAATGCCAGATTGTTTGTTTATGCCAAAGAAGTTGATGCCAATGGTCATGTCACCATGCCTATGCCGATTGCTGCTATACCAATTCCTCAACCACTGAGTTGGCCCATGTCATTGACCATGACAGATCAGCATAATCTAAACCCTGACAGAAAGCTCAGCTCATTTGCACAAGTCCAATTCTCAGCTAAATTGAGTTTATCGGGTAGCGCTACACCGGCAGCAGGTGATCTCAAGAGTAATTTAGTGATTGCTGATAAATCTGCTGCAAACATACAACTACTCATAGACCAATAAATTTCATTAGAAAATATGACATCATGAATACAACGCTTGAAACAAGAATGGTTCCAGAACTCAATCTAGAAGATTATGTGGCTGGAACAGCATTAGAGAAACAACGATTTGTAGACAATTTCTACGCTGGATTAGTTGAATATGGTTTTATTGTCTTAAATCCATATGAATTTAATTTTGATTTGGTTGATGATTGTTATCAAGTATTCAAATCATTTTTTAAACTGCCCTTAGCAACCAAACAAAAGTACAACATTCACGATGGTGGTAAGCGTGGTTATGTTC
>JBPOFV010000312.1:0-3490 GCA_051252335.1 Marinicella sp.
TATTTAGACAACATCAACGTTGCAAATGCCAGTTCGCCAGGAGTTTGTACAGTAAAAGGGATCAATAAAAACAATTCTGGCCCTTGGATTAACCCTGATGAATCTGGTCATGGTTTATTTCTAGAAATTGGTGCTGGCTTTGGTGGTGGCTCCGATAGATTAACCAGTTATTGGTACACTTATTTAAATGGTGAATCAAAGTGGTTGTTTGGAACAGGAGCCACTGAAGGAAACAGTGCAACTTTAGACATGTTTACCACTTCTGGTGGTATAGCTCCTCCTAATTTTAATGCCAGCGATGTCAGCATTGAACCTTGGGGTACATTGACATTTGATTTTGAAAACCCCAATCAAGGGTTACTCAGTTGGGACAGTGTCATAGAAGATTATGGTACTGGTCAAATGCCTATTTCAAAATTAGCATTAATTGGAGATTCGCCGAAATCTTGTTTGAGTGGCTCATACAGTGACCCCAGCCAATCTGGTCATGGTTATGTGGTTGAGATTCTTGGTAGCGAAGGTTCGGAAGTTGTTTTGGTGACTTGGTATTCTTATGACCCTAATGGCAATCAAATTTGGCTGATTGGATCTGGTGAATTGAATGGAGAAACTGCAACTGTACCTGTAAGTATATACAACGGAGCTCAATTTCCTCCACAATTTGTACCAGGTGATGTAAACAGCCAAGAGTGGGGCACATTGGAATTAGATTTCAGTGTATTCAACTCATTAAACGTGATGTGGGATGCAAATTTGACCGGTTACAGTGACGGTGAAGTGACTGCAGCTAAATTAACCGAGCTTAAAGGAAAAGGCTGTTACTAAGACTGTTTTTAAACTTAGAAATATCAATTAATAAAAAGGCATGTTAGCTATTAACATGCCTTTTTGGGTATTAATTTTGGAATTCCATGTAGTAGTCACTTCTTTGGTATTCAGATTGAAAAGGATGTGGCTTGCTCACAAACCCAAACCTTTCATATAACTTGATGGCTGGCTTTAATGACGAATGGGTTTCTAGATAGAGTTTATTGCCGGCTAATCGTTTAAATTCTTTAATACATGATGTCATCAAAATGGCCCCAATACCTTGTGCTTGGAAATTTGCTGTGACAGCCATTTTAGTTAATTCAATCAGACCATCGCCATGATGTTTTAAGGCCACACAACCTACGATCTTTTGTTCAGCTTTGGCGTATATGATTTGTCCGCCTTCAGTTATGATTTTATTCGGGTTTGACAATACTTTTTCATCGATTGGCTCTATTTGAAAGAATTTTTTGAGCCATTCTTCATTCAAGATTTTAAAATGTATTCCTAGTTCATTGCTGTGCAGATGTGTTGAGATTTTCATTCGCTTTTAGTTAGGCTGATATCGACAATAATTAATGTATAATAATTCATTTTTACGATCAGGAAAAGTTTATGGGTATTTGGGATAAATTATTTGGTGAATTGGTGGATATCATTAACTGGACTGACGATACCCAGCATACCTTGGTTTATCGTTTTCCTCGTTATGGTAATGAAATAAAGAATGGAGCGATGTTGACAGTCAGAGAAGGTCAAATGGCAGTATTAGTTAATGAAGGTGAGGTGGCTGATATTTTTGCACCTGGATTGTATGAATTAAGCACGGCTAATGTTCCCATTTTATCTTCATTACAAGGCTGGAAACATGGTTTTGAAAGTCCTTTTAAAGCTGAGGTTTATTTTTTCAATACCAAAGTTTTTACCGATATGAAGTGGGGGTTAAGGAACCCATTGATCTTGCGGGATAAAGAATTTGGTGTTATCAGGATCAGGGCATTTGGAAGCTACTCATTCAGAATTGTGGATCCCAAAATAATGATGCAAGAGATTGTTGGAACAGATGGACATTTCGTACTTGAGGAGATCATTGGTCAATTGAAAAATTTAGTGGTCACTGGTTTTGCAAAAGTGATCAGTGAATCAGGTGTTCCGGTCTTAGATTTAGCAGCAAGTTATGACGACATGGGACAATTTCTAACTGAACAGATTCAGCCTTATTTTACCGATTATGGATTGCAGTTAGAAACCATGTTGGTTGAAAATATTTCAGTTCCTGAATCAGTTGAAAAGGCTCTTGATGAACGTGCCAGTTCAATTGCTGTAGGAGACCTCAGTCGTTTTACTCGCTATCAACAAGCGCAAGCCATGCGGGATGCAGCCAACAACGAAAATGGGGCAGCTGGCGGTGGTATGGCTATGGGCATGGGTTTTGGTATGGCACAATCATTTGGACAGGCTTTAGGCAAAGGAGATGATGTTGACCCATTGGCTCCACCACCAGTTCCCGAAGTGGTCAAAGAGGTCAAACTGTATTATGCAGTGGTTGATGGTGAGCGAATCGGACCCATCAATTTAGCAACGGCAGCTGGCTTGGTGATCAATGATAAGATCAATGCGGAAACATTGATGTGGACAGCAGGGTTAAGTAATTGGGTTGCTGCAGAAGCCTTATCAGAAATTCAAGACCTCATAACAAATCAACCACCAGACTTACCTGAATGATGCATTAATATTTTGAATTGTTAATGATTTCATATACGCACTTTAAATGCAATCAGTGTGGTTCAGATTTGGATTATGCCATTGGTTTGCACTCTTTGAAATGTGTCAGCTGTGGCCAAGTAGATCCCATTGAGGCATCGCCATTGGACATGTACTTGGCACACGATTATAAAGCGGCCATCAGCGATCTCAGTTATTTTGACCCGGCTAAAGTTACGCATGAACTTCAATGTGAAAATTGTGGAGCAAATTTTATTTTGCCCACAAATGTTCATGCTGAAGAATGTCCTTACTGCGATTTGAATGTAGTTGTTCCTGTTGAATTATCCAGAAAGTTGCAGCCAGATGGGGTTATCCCGTTTGAAATTCACCAGCATCAAGCAGAAGAATCATTTTCTCAATGGATTAAAGGTTTGTGGTTTGCACCATCGGCATTAAAGCGAAAAGCGATTCAAGCAAGATCAATTACAGGTTCTTACATGCCCCTGTGGGCATTTGATGCACACGTAGACAGCCAGTATTCAGGGGAGCGGGGAGATAACTACACAACCACTGTAAGAGTTAGAACCAAAGTGAATGGTAAAACTGTGATGCAGAATAGAACTGTAGTGAAAATCAGGTGGCGTAATAAATCAGGACATGTACACAATCATTTTGATGATGTAATTACATTGGGTACAGATGTGCTGCCAATTAAATTTCAAAATTTTTTATCTGACTGGGACATGTACAAAACACAGAATTATGATGAAAAATACCTCAGTGGTTTTCGCTCGGAGTTATATCAAATAGGATTACCTGAAGCATTTGCAATGGCCAAAGATGTCATGTATCACACCATAAGATCAACTGTAAGAAGAGATATTGGAGGCGATCATCAAAGAATACATCAGATAAATTCTGTGTATCGAGAAGTGGGTTTTAAACTGTTCTTAGCTCCCATGTGGGTTTCAGC
>JBPOFV010000313.1:0-3487 GCA_051252335.1 Marinicella sp.
GCCCATGATGATGGCCACTTCGGTAAAATTACGAAAATTCATGTACAACAGCAACATGATGATGCCTAAAGTCAGCGGTATAACGTAAGTTAATTTTGCTTTGGCACGAAGCATGTACTCATATTGTCCTGACCAGGTGATTGAATAACCGGCAGGTAGTTCAAGTCGATCGGAAACCACCTCTTGAGCCTGTTGTACAAAGGTACCCACATCAATGCCCTCAATATCGATCAAAGACCAACCTGTCAGCCTGGCATTTTCACTCTTGATACCAGGAGGACCGTCTTCGATAAACACATCAGCAACATCACCCAGTGCAATGGTCTGCTTACTTGCAGTAACGATGGGTAACAGGGCTATTTTTTCAGGCGAGTTTCTGTCTTCTTGTGGATACCTGACATTGACCGGGTAACGTTCTTGGCCCTCGACACTCATGGTGATGTTCATGCCACCGATGGCTGATGAGACCACTTGCTGAATGTCACTGACGGTCAGGTTGTATCTGGCTGCTTTCTCTCGATTAATATCGACCTTGATGTATCTGCCACCAGCAACCCTCTCTGAATAGACCGATGCTGTGCCATCCACATCAGTGAGAATATTCTCAAGTTGTTTTCCAATTGATTCTATTTCATTCAAGTCTGGACCGGATATTTTGATTCCAACGGGTGTTTTAATACCTGTGGCCAGCATGTCTATTCTGGTTTTTATCGGCATCACCCAGGCATTGGTAACACCTGGGATTTGAACCAGAGAGTTAAGTTCTTTTTTGAGTGATTCAGTATCAACTCCGGGACGCCACTGGTCCCTCGGCTTGAACTGAATAAAAGTTTCAATCATGGTCAATGGTGCTGGATCAGTGGCAGTCTCAGCTCTGCCAACCTTGCCAAAGACTGTCTCTACTTCTGGAATGGTTTTAATTAACTTATCTGTTTGCTGCAGTAATTGACGCGCCTTACCAATTGAGATGCCAGGATAAGTGGTTGGCATGTACATCAAATCGCCTTCATCAAGCGGCGGCATGAACTCACTGCCTATTTTATTCACGGGCCAAAAACCTGCGATGAGTGTGCCCAATGCAATAAGCACAGTGACTTTTGGAAACATCAATGCCATTTTAAGGATCGGCATATAAATTGCTGTTAGAAATCTGTTCACGGGGTTTTTGTGCTCAGCCACTACTTTGCCCCTAACAAAATACCCCATCAACACTGGAACCAAGGTAATTGCTAGCGCAGCAGATGCTGCCATGGCATAGGTTTTGGTAAATGCCAATGGTGAAAACATTCGCCCCTCTTGTGCTTCTAATGTGAATACAGGGATAAAGCTGACTGTGATGATTAACAAGCTAAAGAATAAGGCTGGACCCACTTCTGATGCGGATTTGATCACCACTTGCCATCTGTTTTCTTTTGTGAGTTCGGTTTTTTCCATGTGTTTGTGCATGTTTTCAATCATCACTATGGCACCATCTATCATTGCTCCAATGGCAATGGCAATTCCACCAAGGGACATGATGTTGGCATTTAATCCTTGCATGTGCATGATGATAAATGCAGTCAAAATACCTACTGGAAGTGAAATGATGGCAACCAGTGATGAGCGAACATGAAAGAGAAAAATAATACATATCAGCACTACCACAGCAAATTCTTGTAGCAGCTTATGCCATAAATTCTCAACAGCTCGATCGATTAAAGCACTTCTGTCATAGACAGTGACAATTTCGACACCCTCAGGAAGACCTTTTTTTAATGTCTCCAGCCTCTCTTTAACACCGTTGATTGTTTCTTGCGCATTCTCACCAAAGCGCATGGTGATGATACCCCCTACAGTTTCACCTTCACCATTGAGTTCAGCAATGCCTCGTCGCATTTGTGGGCCCATGTCAACTTGAGCAATATCTTTTAAGAGTATTGGTGTTCCATTATTGCTGGCACCAAGTGGCACCAATTCTAAGTCATCGATACTTTTGATATACCCGGTGGCTCTGACCATGTATTCAGCCTCAGCCATTTCAACCACAGATGCGCCCACCTCTTGGTTACTGCGTTTGATTGACATCAGTACGTGTGAAAGAGGAATATCAAAGGCTTGTAACTTTTGTGGGTCTACTTTGACTTGGTATTGTTTGACCATACCACCGATGGCAGCAACCTCTGATACACCCGGTACGGTTTGTAACTCGTACTTCAAAAACCAATCTTGAATACTTCTTAACTGGCTCAAATCATGTCCACCGGTACGGTCAATCAGAGAATAGATATATACCCAACCAACACCGGTGGCATCAGGCCCTAATTGTGGCCTGGCATTTTCAGGCAATGACGGTGCAACTTGACTTAAATACTCTAGAACACGAGAGCGTGCCCAATAAAGGTCAGTATCCTCATCAAAAATAACATACACAAATGAGTCCCCAAAAAATGAATAACCCCTAACGGTCAGTGCACCGGGTACCGAGAGCATTGCTGTAGTTAGCGGATATGTGACTTGGTCTTGTACCACTTGAGGTGCCTGGCCAGGGTAGCTGGTTTTTATGATCACTTGAACATCTGACAAATCAGGTATGGCATCAACTGGAGTATTTTTGATTGCATAAAACCCCCACCCTGCAACTATAAATGTCGCAATCAATACCAAGAGCCTGTTGTGGACAGACCACCTTATGATTGAGCCAATCATTGTTGATGCTCCTTATCATCGTTATCGTCACTTTCATTCTGAGAATGATCCATTTGGGAATGATCCATTTGGGAATGATCCATTTGGGAATGATCCTTTTGGGAATGATCCATCTGAGAATGATCCACCTGAGAATGATCCATCTGAGAATGATCCATCTGAGAATGATCCATCTGAGAATGATCCATCTGAGAATGATCCATTTGAGAATGATCAACTTCAGAGACATTAACTTGATCGTGATTCATTCTTTTGAAATCTGATGTTTTACTTGACTCTGAATCCAGTAAAAACTGAGCGGATGTAACCACCTCATCGCCCTCTGCAAGGCCATCTAATACTTCAATGAAATCATCATACAAATAGCCTAAAGTGACTTCGACCGACTTAAACTTACCACCACCCATTGCCAAGACAACTCTGTTTGAGTTTCCAGTTCTTATCACCGCTTCATTGGGTACAGTCAGTTTTGCTTCTTCAGCCACAACATCTATTTCAATTGATGCGTACATATTGGGTTTCAAAGCTTTAACTGGATTCTCAAAGCGAAGCCTGACTTTTAAGGTTCTGGTCATTGCATCAAGCGTTGGATGAATAAAATCAACAAAACCATTCCAGGTTTTACCCGGAGCATAATCGAGTTTCATTGTTACTGGCTGATTAAGGTTGATCAGAGAGGCTTGTTTCTCCAAAATATCAACTTCAACCCAAACATCATCAAGGGCTCCGATTGACATCAGCGTATCACCAGGTTTGACGTAAAAACCTTCTCTGATTTTTAAATTTTCAACCACTCCATGAT
>JBPOFV010000314.1:0-3485 GCA_051252335.1 Marinicella sp.
CACCTATGACAGCATGGAATAGAGGTAAATCTAAATAAATTTGAATTTGCCGAAGTATATAAGCTTGATCTGCCGTAGTAATGGTTGGTGGGTTTGCCACCCTTTCTGGAAATGAAAAATATTCAAAAGTTAAAATACCATAATCTTGGGCATTGACAGGTGAAGAAGCATGAAACACATTTCTCCACCAACCAGAACCAGCCGAATGATCATGATCTAGCGCCCACCGATTGGCAGAAATACCGCCCAATAAAGCGATTACAGGTTTATCGAAACCTCCCCACAAACAACAATCAACTTCAATGTCACCTGAAGACACTCCCGCAGTCATTTCAAATGACTCAACGGTGACTTTAAAATTGGTTACAGGGACATTGCTCATAGTTTCATATAGACGTCTAAATGTCCATATAATACATTGATACTCAAAACTGTCAAGACATCTAGACGTCTATATGACGAATTGATCTAAGCAGTAACTTTTCTGAGCAGTTTTCATTAAGCCAATAAAAAAGGCAAGTAGCTTCTTAACCGCCACTTGCCTTTTAGTTAGGGTGATATCAGTATTTTTGAATCGTTTTATTTGGTATGACTAACTCTCATATTCAATACACCAACCTTTATTCAGTTTCATTCACCACTGCGATCACTCGCTTAACATTGACGGCTTGTGAGCCGCCATATTGAGCCAATAAACCAGCTTGTGCACCCGAATTGGTGTACTGTTGTAGAGTGAATCCAAGCACAGGTAAGCCAGACAATTCATAAATTTGCGCAGAATTGATAGCGGTTGCTGTCAATGGTTGCGTTTCTCTAAAGCCAATTTCTAAATAGCCTGATTCTGTAGCCCCATATGAAAGCAATGAAAAAATTTGATTGTAATTCTCAGATCCAGTGATAGATGGCGATCGGGGTGGATCCGATGGGTCCATGATAGATGTGATAAACGTAGTACCGCAAACAGCGGGGTATATGGTAGGTGGAGTCACAACTCCACCATTACCTGGATCAATATCTTGCAATGATTCTCGATCGAACTTCTCTAAATCCAAATTGACACCACTATAAAAATTTTCTGAACAATTTAATACAGCAGCATCAGATTGGTTAAAGGGAGGTGAGTCAGCTAAACTATCAAGCCAATAAAACCGCCTGGTAGGAAAGGTAAAGATCAATTCCGTCTGAGCATTAATACCCCGACTGATGTCATATTTGGCATAAACTTGCTCTGTCATCAAAACTGCACTGACTGCATCGATACCGCGCTCGAAAGAAAAATGATGTCCTTGCCCTTGGTTAAAGATAAATGCCTTAGCTTCAGCTGCATCTAAACTTAATGAGGTATCATCAGGGCTGGTATGTCGCCATTCCCCAGTAGCCCAGAAGTCAGCTAAAGCAACTGTTGGGATAGGAAAATTAATCCCCTCGCCAACATTTACCACAGCAGCTTCTGCGGACAACCCACCTGAAGCCGCGACTAAATCAGGCCCTACCCACTCATTAAAACCTTCCCAATACCCTTCTACCGTAACACAAGAAGTAGGTATACCTATTCCACCCATATCTATGGCAGTAGCTAAGGAATCTCCTGTGGCAACTCCACCCATTTCAATGATTTCAATAAAACCTTCTCTCACACGTGCCAGGTTTTGTGGGCCATCGTTCAGGTGATCAGACAAAAAGTCCTCTTTATACCTAAGCAAGAAAGGGGCACATGAGTTATCCATGGTAACTTGAGCTGCAGTTGGCTGACCCTCAAACCCAGGTGCATCAGACTCAATTGGAATGAGGGCAAATATCCAGCTATCATATGCATCTAAATAAACATTGTATG
Source organism: Marinicella sp. (assembly GCA_051252335.1). Classification (GTDB taxonomy): domain Bacteria; phylum Pseudomonadota; class Gammaproteobacteria; order Xanthomonadales; family Marinicellaceae; genus Marinicella. Next base: position 1,835 of record JBPOFV010000314.1, read on the forward strand.
AAAGGGCCGCATATCCATTCAGGCCCTCACGAATATTGACCTTGATGGCTTTGGCCTGATCACTGTTATTAGTCACTTCAACCAATGTATTGAGTTGGTTATTGACCGTGTAATACGGTACAAGCACCACCTGCCCTTGGCCATTTGTACTTTGGTGAACCGCTTGTGAGGCAATTGAAAATAATAACAACAATACTAAACCCACATTTCTCGAGATATTTCTTTTTCCTTTTAATTGCATGTCATTGCTCCGTTATGATTGCAGGTTGTGTGCGTAATAATTCAGCTGCACCGTATTGAGCCAACAAACCTTGTGCTGCTCCTGCGTTAGTAAATCGTTGTAATTTGACCCCTACTACAGGTAATCCATTTAGAGCAACAGATTGATGACTAATTTGATCTGTAGCTAATAAAGCCCTTGTATTGAAAAACGTCAGTTCAGTAAAACCATTTTCAGTTGCATGTTGTACCGATACTGAACTGATAGTTTTAGAATTCAGTGATTGAGTTATTTCTGATTCCGCGTTGCTGTCATAAACCAGTTTATAAATTAAAACCGCTGTTGTTCCACAAAGTTCTGGCAGCGGTGATTGAGGTGGCTGTACGATGCCACCACCATAGCTATCATCATCTTTTTGACTCTCCCTGTCATAGATTTCCAAGTAAAAATCGTTACCTCCATAATAACGATCATAACAATAGTTATCACCCGGAGCCTTTAATTGAAAAGGTGGGTCAAGCCTACCGTTATTAAAATAAAATCGCCTGGTTGGGAATGTATACACCATTTCGGTTTGTCCATAAACAAAAGATGATAAATCATAATTGCCAGAGATCGATGGAGACATCAGTAAAGCACTGACCGCATCAATACCTCTTTCAAAAGTGAGTCGACGCACTTCATCACCATTGACTTTGGTTGCTGCTGGGTCTGCTTTATCTAAACTTAAACTGGTGTCACCAGGATTGGCATGGTCCCAGCCTGGTGAGCCAAAAAAATCACTCATCACGATTGATGGGTAAGAATAATTGATGCCTTCGGCCACATCAATCAAACTGGTCTCTACCGATAGCCCTCCTTGAGCGGCGGTTAAATCTGCGCCTGTCCAATCACCACCATTTGACCATGCGTTCATCACAGCTTCACATGAAAATGGAATGCCATCACCACCGGGCTCAATATCACGAAACAAGTTGCTGTTTGGGTTGATGACTCCCATTTCAATCACTTCTATAAAGCCTTCACGGCTGCGACTTAAATCATTGTTGACATCAGAGAATTCATAGGGCAAAAACTCTTGACCTGATTTATTCAGAAAAGGGGCACATGAGTTATCAGGTGCAATATGTAATGCACTGTTTTGTCCAGAATAATTTGGAATTGTTGAGAGGGTTGGCATCAAGGCAAAAACCCATGAATCATGTGGAGCCAGATAAACATTGTAACTCAACACAGCAAGACCATTGAGGCCTTCACGGATGTTGATTTTAATTGCTTTGCCATCGTTGGTTGTATTGGTCACATTAACCAATGTATTTAAATTGTTATTAACGGTGTAATAAGGCACCAACATGACCTCACCTAATCCATTTTGATTTAAGTACACAGCTTGTGCGGGGAGGCTGTATAGTGACAAATACAGTATGGATG
>JBPOFV010000315.1:0-3482 GCA_051252335.1 Marinicella sp.
ATTAACAACATTCGAAAACTTATGGTTAAAGCTCATTTCATTAATGACACAGAATCATATAAACAACTGATGTTGAAACTCGAAGCAACCAAGAAAAAACACGCTTTAACTTTCTTGTGAGCCTAAATAAAAAGTAGAAGTCATTAGTTACTAAGTCATGATATTTAATATTTGATTGATAAAAAAGCTTTCATAAATCATACACAGAATGTAATTATTAAATTTTGATTGCAAAAAAAACAACCCTGGCAAATTCCTAACCCTCTACATTTACATCCACTCAGAGGAGGACTTTCAAAAAGAAATTAGTAAACCCCTCACACGAATCGAGCAACTAAGTACAGCATTCAAATGATAAAGGGTCAAATTAAATAGGTCTCCACTTAATTCAACCCCAATGATATTAGATATAAAAAACACACAATTAAGTCTTCTTAATTTTACTGGCAATTACCATTAGGAACAGTAAGCCTTTCTAGTTCTATATTGGTATCATGTAATCCGTCATTAGATACAATATTAATATTGGCATGGGCACATGATGAAAATCGTAAAACAGCCAGACCCCAGCTTGATGTTTCAACTTCAGTCTCTGTATTATAAGCCCCTCCATTGGTTTCATAAATATTGAATATGACTTGATCTTTATCAATCCTGCCATCCAATGTAAACCAACGTTTATCCTCACCATCAATTGAATATGTGTACCAATAAGCAATCACTTTTGAATTAGACAAAACTTGTATGGTAAAACCTTGCCCGATAGTTTGTGGGTTATGCCATGAACCATTTAAGTCGCTTGTTACAGGAATATTCATGTTAAAAACAACCTCGCCAATATTTACATAGTTAATAGCCAATTCGCCTGGCTCATCTGACCATGCATAAACAGCATGTACATTGTTGTTGCTAAGTTCTAATTTGATGTAATCTGTAAAAAAGTAATCACCCCATGGCAAATTTGTTATTTCACCGGTTGATGGTGTTAATCTAATAGACTCCCAAGTCAAGCCATTATCTTGTGATCGCTGATAATAAACATCATAACCTAATGTATGAGATGAGTCGTTGAAATAACTGTGTCTGGTATCATAATAAATCAAATGCATATCCCCCCTCTCATCAATATCAAACCATGGTAAAAATTGATCCCCATTAATATTTGGGGTAATCATAAACGGTAAGCTCCAACTCATGCCTTGATTATCAGATGACTTCATCCATAGTGATACATCAGAACTTTCAGGGGATTCCAAATCAGGGTAAACAACAAATAACGACCCATCTTTAAATGCCATTGAAACCAGCGGTAACGATCTGAATGTGCCAGGTAGGTAATCCCCTAAGTTATCAAGAGTTAATGACGAAAAATCATCACGTGATGCAATTCGTAGTTGATTATTAGATGAATCTTCTAAACATTTATACAAATTTTTTGTGGTAACGATATAAATGCATCCATTCTCATCAAATTTAATCGAAGGTGAATAATCAAAACTCAAATTTGTGTTAATTGAGTTAAACGGTAATCCAAAGCCACTTGATCTTTTCAACCCACCATGTTCTACCAACCAAAGATTTTTTTCATGATCAATTTCAATCCAACCTTTGTCATGATATTGGTCAGAATAAATTTGCGGGCCATTTAATTCATTTGAGTTTAAATCCCATTGAAAAATATAAACTTGTTCACGTGGTATACGAGAAAAGTTTTTTTCCATACCATGCATATACATCATGTTGTTATCAGCATCATAAGTTGAAACTGGATCAAAGTAATACGACTGGTCAGTTGCAGAAGGAACCGCAATTTCATCATAAATCCAGGTGTTCCCCCAATCAACACTACGAGCACTTTTTATTCGCCAATACACTGACCCTTCTGAAAAAGCACTGCCATCAATCCATGAAATCCATACATACTTTTCATCATTTGAAACGCTGATTGTAGGCTCTCCATTTAACACTTCTCTATCAGACTGACTGATTTGTTGGTGATGAAATTCCACTCCACTAGCGCTTTTAAAATAGTTTTTTGAAATTGTGACTGACTTAAATTTATTATCTTGATGAATAAGTAGTTTTTGCTTTTTTTCTGTCGGAATCAAAGAGTTGTTGATTGATGAAAACGAGGAATGATAAAAAAACAATAGGACAATTATAAATGCCCTCTTTAAAATTTTACTATGCATGATAGCCACCTCTTTTTAATGGCATAGAAATTTGAATCCAAACCTATGCTAATTTATTGGTTAAAAGGAACCTATAATATCTATGACAATTTACTGGTGAAAATTATTACAGGCTCCAACACACGACTTTTTAAAGGTGCTTAATCATTAAACACCAAGTAAAGCGGAGTTCCACCGTTGGCTATGCACTCAATATCATTGTAAACCGTTGGGCTAACAACTAAACGTGGTGTCATTTTACAGCCTAAATACGTAGGCTGCCTATGGGTATCATCGTATGATCCATGTAATGGAGTTTCAATAGACCAACCAAGGCTTGGTAATACCATTAAAGTAATTGATGCTAACATCATATATTTTTTCATGTTTTTTCCTGAAAATGAAAAGTTAAAAAGGAGCTTCATTAAATAGTTTGGATTAACATTAATCATTACTATTTCCTGATTAAACTCTCTTTTGAGCAATTAGAAAACGATTCACATGAACTAAAGGACGGCATTATTTAAGTTACAAAGGCCTTTGTTGTGTTTTATTACGATAGAAAATTGTGTGGTTGGCATACAATGCAAATCTGAGGTTTTGCCCTTAGTACTAGTTCCTAAAATAAATATTCATTTTATAGCTAATATAATCTGATTTAAATCAGATTTAAATCATGTTGATAATTGTGAAAACTTATATTATTAAAACATGGGGTAATGTGGTCTCTCTTCACAAAACCCCTGTTAAACAGACCAAGCAAATATTCAGTCCTTTTATTTTGCTTATCTATTTAACGTGACAAGCGAGGCTTATTAATATTACTTCCTGTTTTGTGTAGCCTTGCTTGTCACATTTTGCTAATGCCTAAATAATCAATTTTAAAATTTATTGTATTGGATTCAAATTTGTTTATTGTCTACTTCTGACGACAACTAATATCAACAATCAAAGTTTTAACATCCAATTTGCTATTAATTCAAGATTATTATTAATGTTCGATGAAAAGATATTGCTTGATGTCGATCCAGTATTGGACTCCTAACTTTTTTGCAACTAATAAATGATTTGAATAATGAAAACTAAATAATCAGATATAGACCAAGATTGGTAATTGTTCTAGTGGATGAGGTTTTTTGATTGATAGCCGAAATTGCTTGCTATGTTTGTTTTACTTTATAGACTAACTTATTAACAAATACGCACATCCTTGTGCATTTGTATCCCTTATCTATTGATTTTAGTTACAACCAACCTCACTGGCCTCAAAGCCCGAAACAAACAAAAATGATTGGATCTTGTCTTCATCAA
>JBPOFV010000316.1:0-3478 GCA_051252335.1 Marinicella sp.
AAGCTTAAACCGCTTAGCTAAAGATTAAAGTAAATTAAGTTTACTCAACTAAAATAAATATAAATTAATAAAAATTAATTTTAAATTATCAGAAGGTTCAACCATTGAAGCAACAGATAAGTTTTTTAAAGATTTGAGTCAAAAACTCCATGGTTCGGATTCTGTGGAACTGGTTTATGGCTATAGTGGTGAGGGTAATTTATTGGATACCTCGTCATTATCTGGTGGTGAAAACTCTGGGCAGATAACATTGAAAATAAAACCAGGTTTCAATAAAAGCTCGGTTCAGAAACAAGCATTAGATCTGATTAATGCTACACCGGGTTTACAAAGCGAGTTGAAAACTGGGCAATTCTTTGATTTAGCAAAACCTGTTGAAATTGAACTCATTGGTAATGATTTGAATTTATTAAAAGAGAATGCAGCGCGACTTTCAAAGTTACTTATGGGCAATGATCATTTTATCAATGTTGATGATGGCGTTGAGGTAGGAAACCCTGAAGTACAACTCTACTTTGATCATGAAAAAATCTCTGCTTTAGGCATGAACGTATCGACAGTTGCAAACAATGTAGTTAATAAAGTCCTGGGTAAAGTTGAAACCACTGTTCATTGGCAAGATCAAAAAATGGACTTAAGGGTTCGTACAATGGAAAACCAACGAGATTCAATTGATGACATTAAAAACTTAATTATTAACCCTGAAAGCAGTTCACCAATCAGATTAGAGGATGTGGCTGTAGTTAAAATTGCCGAAGGTCCAGGTTATATTTTAAGAAGAAATCAAGACAGAACAATTGTGGTTTCAGCTGACGTGAATGACATTGCCTTAGGTGATGCTGTGCAACAAGTTAATCAACTGGTGGCAGTTGCAGATATACATCCATTGGTCATGACCAAAGTGTCTGGACAGAATGAAGACTTGGAATCATCGAATCAATCCATGATATTTGCTTTGTCATTGGCTGTATTTTTGGTTTATATGATTTTGGCATCACAATTTGAATCTTTTGTGCACCCTTTTGTCATCTTATTTTCTGTGCCTTTGGCATTCATCGGTGCTGTCTGGGCATTGTATTTAAGCAGCACCTCCATTTCTGTGGTGGTGTTTATAGGTTTAATTATGCTGGCTGGTATTGTTGTCAATAACGCCATTGTGTTGATTGATATCATCAAACAATCAATCGACAAAGGCATGGATAAAACAGCTGCGATTACCGAAGCGGGTAAATCTCGGCTCAGACCCATTATCATGACAACCATGACCACTGTGTTAGGATTGTTGCCTATGGTTATTACGTTTGGTACATCCTCTGCAGGGTCTGAAATAAGGTCGCCAATGGCCATCACAGTTATCGGTGGTCTATTGGTTTCGACATTCTTGACTTTGCTGGTTATCCCAGTCATGTTTTCGTTGTTAACCAAAGACAAAAAACATGCAGTTGATGTCCAAACTGAAAACCAAGATATTAACCCAGAATTAGTCCGTTAAATTATGCAAAACATTTTTCAATCCAAAGTGAGTAACGAAGCAACAGGCATTGCGCGGTTGGCAAGTTTTTCAATGGCCAGGCCGGTAACCATCAGCATGATGTTTCTTTCATTGGTTACCTTTGGATTGATATCATCAAAACTCTTGCCTCTTGAAAGTTGGCCAGAAATTAAACTGCCTTTTTTGATTGTTGTTGTGCCATATGATGCAGGAACTCCTCAAGAAGTTGAGCGAAATATTACCAGGCCAATGGAAGAAGCATTGGCGACCATTGGTGACGTGGTGCAAATGAATTCTAATTCAACCACCAATTCAAGTAATACATTCATGCTGTTTGATTTGGATGTTGATATTGATGAAAAAATCATGTTGGTGAATGAACAAATTGACCTCATTCGCAGTGACTTACCCTCAGATGTCAGACAAATATTTATCCGTAAAGAACAGCCTGGCAGTGAAGCCATGATGAAAATACGTATCATTGGGGATCGTGATTTAGAAGGAGCCTATGATGTACTCAATCAATATTTAGTAAAACCAGTACAGCGCATACCTGGCGTGGCAAGGGTAGAATTGCAAGGTATAGAACCTTTAGAAATCAGTATCAACTTAGACAATGAACGGATGAAACGTTATGGCATTGGTTTCAACGAATTACAAAGTAAACTCAACAACCTAAATTTCACCATTAAGTCAGGGAATTTTTTTACTGCTGAACAAGCCATAAGATTATCGCCAAAGTCACAAGCCACTGATATTGAAGAGTACAGAAACTTATTACTGAATGACAACAACATCAGACTGAAAGACATTGCGACCATTGAAATGGTTAATGGAGAGCGAGATTATGCTCGACACTTGAACCGTAAATACTCTGTAGGCTTGGAGATTTTTAAAGAGTCTACTTCTAATTTAGTTGAAGTGGGTGAACAAGTATTGAGTACCATCAACGAAATCAGTCAAACAGATCAAATGAGCGGCATTAAATTGGTGTTTTTGGATAACCAAGCAGAAGGCGTGACTAATTCATTACGTGATGTGGTTACGGCAGGTATAACAGGCTCGTTATTGTCACTGATTGTTCTGTTTGTGTTTCTAAGAAATTTACCAATGACTTTGATTATTTCAATGTCAATTCCAATATCAATCATCATTACATTGGGCGTGTTGTATTTCACTGGTATCAGTTTAAATAACCTCTCATTAATGGGGTTGATGTTAGCAGTAGGCATGTTGGTGGATAATTCTGTGGTGATTACAGAAAGTGTATATACCCAAAGGCAATTGGATCCGGACAATCCGAGAGATGCACTCATCAGAGGCGTGAAGCTGGTTATAAAACCTGTTATTGCTGGTACATTAACCACAGTTTGTGTGTTCTTGCCAGTGATTGTGGGTGAAGGCAATTTGTTGGCTATATTCTTAACTCATGTGGCCGTCGCGATCATTGCTTCATTGATCATTTCATTGATGCTTTCTATCTCAGTGGTACCTATGGCAATTGGTTTATTTGTTAAAAAACAAGAACTTAAAACGGGTGGATTAGAGTCAAGGTTTTTTGAGCGGTGGAATCAGGTTAAGAAAAGATACAAATTTTTGTTGATATTCAGTGTTTATATTTTGATGTATCTACTGGCAAAAGCCATGAAAATGCCAGCTGAGAATTTTTCGATTTTTGCCTATGTGTCACTGTTCTTTTTATTCAGTTTATTTTTAATGCGAAATTATCAATCTATTTTGGTTTTTTTCCTCAACAGGCGTTGGCGAACATTGATCAGTGCCATTGCCTTGATTGTTGTTTGCGTGTCATTTTATTCATCCATGCAACAAGATGATGGGACAGGTCAGTCGGTCAGCCGTAGTTTTTGGCTGCCCTATCATGTTAATGGCAACTACACTTTAGATCGCATGAAGAAGGATGTAGATCGGATAGAAGATTATTTGTATGCCAACCAGGAGCAATTTGAAATTGATTCGGTGTATACC
>JBPOFV010000317.1:0-3468 GCA_051252335.1 Marinicella sp.
TTTCACCTACTGGTTTACAAATACTTAAAATACTGATGAAAAAGTCCCCTGATATAGTTACTAAGGACCAAATGGCTAAGCATTTGTGGGGTGATTTAATCCCTGACTCTGATGTACTAAGAAGTCATTTGTATATTCTGCGTAAGACCATTGATAAGCCATTTGATAAGCAGTTATTACATACCATTCCTGGTGTTGGGCTCAAAATCTCAGAGAATGAATGAATTTAATCACTGATTTTATTCATTCATGATTGTTAAGGGGTTGGGTAATACTTCTGATTTATCAAGAGATCGCAGGGCCTGAAATAATTTTTTTCGATTGATGACATGATCTGGTTTTTTGCGATGGTTTCTTAATGTTTGTCGCAGTTGGCTTAATACGTCATGTTCATGATACTGGTATAAATATTCAAACAATTCTTTTTCGTGAGTTGCCAAGTGTTCAACCCATAAATTGATCACAGTATCTCTGATTTGATAATGGCCATCCAGATTTTCTATTTGTTCAATATGAGCTTGAATGGCTTCATGATCTATTCTCAATAATATCTTTCCCATGTATTGGAAATGGCGTTTTCTGGCGATATGACTGGTGATTCTCTTAGATTCTTCGATGGCTTCTGTAAAAACAGCAGGTAAATCGAGTTGAGCCACTTTCTTTTTAGGCATTGCAGTGATTGTTTTAGCCAGTTCCTGCAGTTCGTGCACCATGCGTTTTTTTTGTGTCTTACTGATGATCTCTTCATCGTCTTGACTGTCATGTGGCGGTTGATTTTTTGATTTTCGGCTCATTCGGAGGAAATTATTTATATGGAGTGTGAATGATACCAAAAAGAAGGCCTGAAAGTGAGTGATGATTTTGACAAAATGAGTTCTAAATCTTGTAAACTGTCAACCATCATTAATCTCAAAAATCAAATACACCTATGTCATCTACTGTCGTTGAACAAGTTTTATCACAATTGTCACAAAAAGGAGCTACTGAAGCTGAAGTTGTTTATTCAGAAGGATCTGGAGTTTCTGTAAGCTGTCGTGAAAATGAAGTTGATACAATTGAAAATAATCATGACAAATCATTGATAGTTACTGTTTATAAAAATCATTCAAAAGGATCTGCATCAACAGCTGTGGTCGATCAAACCAACATCGACTTGACGGTTGAAAAGGCTTTGGCAATTGCGAATTTAACAGAGCCAGATGAAGCAGCTGGCTTGGCCGATAGAAGTTTGCTGGCGCAGGATTTCAAAGACTTAGAAACATATTATGCATGCGAAAGAACGGTTGATGAATTGGTTGAAATGGCCTTGGCAGCCAACCAGGGTGCTGTGGATTACGCCGATTCTAAAGCCGCAGAAATAACCGTGGATGAAGCCAATGTACAAATGGGTGAAGGTTATAGTATCTATGCCAACAGCCATGGATTTTTTGGAGAAAAAAGAGGCAGCAATGCTTCTTCGAGTGTGGTTGCAATTGCTGAACAAGATGGTGTCATGGAGCGAGAATATTGGTGGGATGCGGTGCGAAATATAGATTTGTTACCTCGCTTAGATGTGATTGGTCAAATAGCCGCTGAAAGAACATTAAGTCGCCTTGGGTCTAGAAAAGTAAAATCCACCAAAGCCCCCGTATTATTCGATCCATCTTGTGCAAAGTCATTGATTGGGCACATGCTATCTGCCATCAGTGGCAGTGCTTTATACCAAGAATCCAGTTTCTTAAAGGATGATTTGAATCATTCGATATTTCCAGAATGGTTTAGCTTGTATGAAGACCCATTCGTTAAAAGTGGTTTTGCCAGCAGAAATTTTGATAGCAATGGTGTTCAAACAAAGCAAAGGCATGTCATTGATTGTGGTGTGTTGAGAGGTTTTTTACTTTCGGCGTATTCTGCCAAGAGATTGGGTATGCAAACCACTGGCAATGCAGGAGGTGCGCATAATTTACAAGTTTTATCATCTAAAGAAGGTGATGATTCACTGATTAAAACCATGCATACTGGCTTATATGTCACTTCGCTAATGGGACAAGGAGTTAATCCAGTGACTGGAGATTATTCTCGTGGCGCATCAGGTTTTTGGGTTGAGAATGGTGAGATCCAATTCCCCGTATCTGAGTTAACCATTGCAGGCCACCTAAAACAAATGTATCAGTCAATCATAGCCACAGGCAATGACGTGGATAAACGCAGTAAAATACAAACGGGGTCATGGTTGATTGAAGAAATGACAATTGCAGGTGATTAATGGCTGTTTCTTCGGTCACAAATTTTGGGGCAACATTCAACTTTAAGTCTTGGGAATTAGATTCATCAACGGGCGAGTTGTACTTGAATTACGAATCTTCAGAATATGGATTGTTCACTGAACAGTATGTTTTCCACAATTTTGATACCAAGCGCTATTTAACACATAAGGTGACTATTGATTCAGCCATTGATTGTTTATTTTGGATGGCGGGTGTCAGCTATTATAAAACTTCCCTGGCAAAGCAAATTAAATTCCAGGGTCAACAACCTTCACCTCAACAAGCGATCTGGTTAACCCAAACTTGGCAAGCTGGATTGGCAGAATTGGCCTTTGAGAATAAGCTAACTTGGTTGAATCACATTCAATTTGATGGCATTGATCAAGCCAATGATGTCGAACCTATGCAATTGTCCGCCAGATCATTGGTGGCGATCGGTGGTGGCAAAGATTCATTGGTCAGTATCGAGACCATCAAGGCAATGAAAGAGCCTTTAAACTTGTTCATGGTTGGCCAATCAGCGTTTATAAAAAGCGTGGCAGCTCAAACTGAAGTGCCCTTGATCAGCATCACCAGGAAGGTTGATTCAAAACTACAAGCAGTCAATGCAACAGGTGCATTTAATGGCCATGTGCCCATTACAGCTATCAATGCGTGTGTGGCCGTTGTGACAGCCTTGATTTATGATTTTGACAGCGTGGTATTTTCCAATGAGCGTTCAGCTGATGCCGGAAACATAGAAACAGAGAATGGCCTATGGATTAATCACCAGTTTTCGAAATCTTTGCCTTATGAAAAAACATGGCAAAACGTTATCAGCCAACACATAACTCCTGGATTACATTGTTTTTCTCTGTTGAGACCCTTTTCTGAATTGGCCATAGTGAAAAAGTTTTCACAACTGCCTCAATACTTTCATCATTTTTCAAGCTGTAATAGAAATTTTCATTTAACTGGCTCTAAAAACCTAAATCATCATTGGTGTGGCAGTTGTCCAAAGTGTGCTTTCGTCTATCTGTGCTTAGCACCTTTTGTTAGTCCGCAAATATTGTTCAGTATTTTTAATAAGGAATTGTTTTCAGACGAACAGTTAGAACCAGTATTTGCGTCTTTGTTGGGAATTACTGGCACCAAACCGTTTGAATGTGTTGGTGAAGAACAAGAATGTCGCTTAGCCTTGAAATTGTTGAGCCAGCAAAGTGAATGGCAAAATCATCCGCAG
>JBPOFV010000318.1:0-3450 GCA_051252335.1 Marinicella sp.
CCCCCACATAGATGATGTTTTTAAAAATCTGTCTTTGTCTGGGATCGGTATAATTTTCATTACATATATGAGTCAGTGGAATACCAATATTCACCACATCCTGGCGTATAAAAGTGTCTGGCAATCTTTTTGACGAATCATAAAAGAAGTACCCTCCTGGCAACAGTTCTTGATAATCCCTGGTCATGGTTTGGCCATTGTCAGCCACTATGAAATCGTAACCACCTCGTCGGCCCAAATAGCCTTGTTCGTTGATTCTGACTTCGAACCAAGTAGGTAAGCCTTGTATATTGGATGGAAATACATTTTTCGATGACACAGGAACGCCCAAACGAAACACCGCCTTGCTGAATAAATTATTGGCAGAGGCTGAACCTGAGCCATTCACATTGGCAAAACGAATTACAAAATCATTTATTGAAGATATTTTTTCCATCACTTACCTGCCGTAGCTTCATTTAATAAGAATTTTTGCATGTCCCATGCGCCCGTTGGACAACGTTCTGCACAAAGGCCACAGTGCAAACAAACATTTTCATCTTTAACCATAACTCGTTTGGTTTTTAATTGATCTGACACGTACAAATCTTGAGTTTCATTGGTGGCTTTAACCTTTAATTTTCCACGCAACAAGTCTTCTTCATCATTTTCAATGAAATTAATGCAGTCAACAGGACAAATGTCCTCGCAAGCATCACATTCAATGCAACGGTCTTTTTCAAAAACGGTTTGAACATCACAATTCAAACAACGCATGGCTTCTTCATACCCTTGAGATAAATCAAAACCTTTTTCAACTTCAAGTTTTCTGTTGGAAATGGCGGCTTTTTTATCCACCAATTCAACAATGTGGCGATCTTCATCAGAAATATGTGCATCATAAAGCCAATCATGAAATCCCATTTTCTGGCTAATCAAAGTGACATCTGGTGCTGGTCTAACTTGGGTGTCTTCACCAGCACAATACTTGTGTATAGAAATAGCAGCTTGATGTCCGTGAGCGACTGCTGTAATGACATTTTCAGGCCCCCATGCCGCATCACCACCCACAAATATATGAGGTTGAGACGTTTGAAACGTTAACTTATCCACCTCTGGCATATCCCAATCATTGAATTCAATGCCGATGTCACGTTCAATCCATGGAAATGAGTTGAGCTGACCAATGGCCATCAAAACATCATCACAGGGCATCACCACTTCTTCCCCTGTTGGTATCAGTGAACGCTTACCATTTTCATCAAAGACAGGCTCGACCAGTTCAAACAACATGCCTGTTAACCGACCATGTTCTGTGATGAAAGCTTTTGGGTTGTGATTTTCAAACATGGGAATATCTTCATGCATCGCATCTTCAATCTCCCAAGGTGAAGCCTTCATATCTGTTTTTGGACTACGGACCACAACCCTAACGTCTTTACCACCCAAGCGAATGGCGGTCCGACAACAATCCATGGCAGTATTACCACCACCTAAAACCAAAACTTTTTCACCCACTTTATCAATGTGTTCAAAAGCAACGCTGGCCAACCAATCTATCCCTATATGAATGTTAGAGTCACCTTCTTCGCGACCAGGTAATTGAGGTAAATCCCTACCTCGTGGCGCACCTGTACCCACAAAAATGGCATCATAATCTTTTTCGAGCATGGATTTCATGCTGGTCACGTGTTGATTAAAATGGGTGGTGACTCCCATGTCTAAAATATAATTGACTTCCTCGTCCAACACAGATTCTGGTAGCCTAAAAGAAGGGATTTGGCTGCGCATAAACCCACCACCTTTGGTTTGGTCATCATATAAATCCACTAGATAACCCAGAGGCATTAAATCTCTGGCCACTGTCAAAGAGGCAGGACCGGCACCAATCAAAGCAATTTTTTTACCATTCTTTTTATCAGGAATTGCAGGTAATCGATCTCGAATGTCAGTTTTATTGTCAGCGGCAACCCGTTTTAGTCGACAAATGGCAACCGGTTCATCCTCTACCCTGCCACGGCGACATGCCGGTTCACAGGGCCGGTCACAGGTTCTACCAAGCACTCCTGGAAACACATTAGACTGCCAATTAATCATGTAGGCATCATCAAATCTACCCGCAGCAATTAACCTGATGTATTCAGGTACTGGCGTATGTGCTGGACATGCATATTGGCAATCGACTACTTTATGGAAATATTCAGGATCAGAAATATCTGTTGGTTTCATGATTGTCATCTCATAGTTGTGGTTATATGTTAAGCCCTTTGATTATTCATTCATCTAGGTTTTGATTTTCCAGTGACAGTGATCAAATCCACTTTCCAATAAATATATCAACCATTTATTTAAAAAACAATTTTGACTGTAACGTAAACTGGCCTGATTATTGATATCAACTTTTCCGCCTAATTGGCGAAATTGTTTTTCAAATTCATTGGAATAAACCAGCTCAGCCAATTGGGCATCGTGATAGATTCTGATAACCAAGGCATCCGATACGGCTTCATCAAATAACATACACATTGAAATCTCTGTAGTGAATTTAAATTGTTCACGTACTTTGACTTGTAATGTGGGTTTGTTTTCAGTTGAGGAGTGAAAGGTTAACGGATGATCAGGCAAATCTGGCAGTAACGCTGTTAACAAGCGATGATTGAATTCGTGTAATTGCATCAAACTGATGTTATGCCTACGTACGAATTGTCTGTGAGTTAAATAATGTTCGGTCAATATCATTAAAAAAGTCTTTTATTTAAATTCAAGGCTATCATTATCTTACCTGAAATTTCTTCAATTGAGGTAAGAGTTGTGTTTAAAAATGGAATTTGATTTTGATGATAGATAACTTCAGCATCACTGACCTCTAATTGGCAGTTCCTCAATTCAGCATATTTTGAATTGGGTCGTCTTTCAGTTCTGATTTGAGAAAGTCTGAATGGATCAATGGTTAAACCAAATAACTTGTCTTTTTGTTGCACCACATCACGAGGTAATTTCATGTGTTCCAAATCTTCTTCAGTGATGGGGTAATTGGCTGCTTTCAAACCATAGTGTAGAGCTAAATATAAACAAGTGGGTGTTTTCCCACTGCGCGAAACACCTAACAATATGAGGTCTGCTTTATGTAAATTTAAATTCACGCCATCGTCATGTGACAAGGCAAAATTGGTTGCTTCAATCCGGTCATTGTAAGAGGAACTGTCTAACATGCTGTGAGCCCGGCCAACCCCTGGATCGCTTTTTATTCCCAAATTTCTCTCAATACGCCTGAGTAAACGGTTAAAAGGATCTAACTTCAATCCGCCCGCCGAATGAATGATCTTTCTTAATCTGATATCCACCACAGTATTGATTACCAGATGCTGATAATCAGAAGGGGTGTTTTTAATCAGTTCTGCAGCCGCTTTAGCAGTTTCTTCATCATTGATGAATGCCAGTCGTTTTTCAACAAATTCAATCCCTGTAAAC
>JBPOFV010000319.1:0-3431 GCA_051252335.1 Marinicella sp.
CGTCACTGGTAACACTTTAGATAAAAGCAATATAGATTTTTGGGTGAAAATTCCGCAAAGAAATTATATTGCAGACCCCGTTTATGAGAAGAAATTTAGCAATATCATGTATAACAAAGATAACTTTGGTACTTCATCAATTTCTCATGATGAAATTATGATTTCTTCATGCGCAGAACTTCCTGAAAAAGATTTAATTAAATATGAATTACCTGTAATAGGCGTAGAAGGCGGCGGGCATGATATTACACAAAAATCTGCTGATGAAATTATTGGAAACACTTCTACTAATCACATGATTCATATGAAATATAGTCACGATGTTTTTAACTCAGGCTCAAAGATTATTTATGTGTGGTTTACTGAAAGCGGTGAAAAGTTTACTATGTGGTTTTGGACTGAAAGTATTGGACATCCAGAACTGGTCAGTCCTTTATGGAAACTACTTTTTATTCCAGCATTTATACTCGATTTATTGTTGTGGCCCGTATGGGTTTTGTTTATGCTGACTTATATTGGTAGTCGGCCTATTTAAAATATTATTTAAAATTTAAATCAAAAGGGAATTTTTTTATGTCATTCATTCATTCGTTTCTACAACCCATGATCATCATTATTTTGGCATTGGTTTTTTCAAATCAAGTTTGGAGCAATGACTTCATAGATCGGGTTTTGGCTAAAAGTGAAGTCTATCAAACATACAGCACCAGTGAAGAGGCTGGGCAAATGGCATTGGAAGGATTGCAGAATCAAGTTGATTTAAATCTTATTGCTCAAGTTCCAGATGCGGACAAAACAGCAGAAGACTATTTCATGCTGGCCAATATGTTGTATGCCAATAATCATCAACTCAGTTTTGAATTGATGAAGAAAGCATATGATTTAAACCCAAAAGAAGTGTCGATCATCTATGAGATGGGTATGCACCATCATCGGGCTGGTAATTATGAGAAAGCCATCGAATATTACCTGGAGGCCATGAAAACTGAATTCATAAGCATTGGACACAATGGTTATGCTTTACTGGCTGATTGTTATTTACGAACGAGTGAATATGAAAAAGCAATGGATGCTTGGATTAATGCTGATCCAAGAGACAACCGAATAAAGATAGAGAAGGCCATTTACAATATATACGGTGCAGAGAGTCCGATGAATGAAAGGTCAACCCTAATTACCGAGATCGGTTCAGGTGAATTGTATAAATTTGGTGATTTACTTGAATTGAACCATAAATGGCGGATTGACTGGTGGAACCAAAAAGTCCAAGAAAATTATTTAGCTCATGATCTTAAACTGGCAGGTGAGTTATTGGCAGACAAGCCTCAACTCCTGGAAGAAGTGAAATTATTGAATGACATCTTGTCTCATCAGGTTAATACCACGCAGTTTCTGGAACGCCTTAAGGATTTGAAAATTTGGGGAGGTGAAGCACGATTGCCAGAGGTACCTGCACTCACGTATTATATGATTAAAAAAATGACTGACTTGGACCTTATCAGTGTCGATGAGATTGTGCAGGCATATGAGCAAGCACTGTTGAAAAAGAAAGCCGCGAATACCATCAATGATTATGAGTTCAGGATATTGTCCTTTTTATATGCTTCAACAGATGAAGAAAAAATTAAAGATTTGGATTTATTTGCCTGGAAAAATCGCCACAGCAAAATCAGTGCTGAAAACTATCTTTTAACCCAGTATTATAAAGACAAATTAGATTTAAAAGAATTGAAGCAGGCGTTAAAAGATTTTCCAAACTCGGTCAACTTAAATGCATTGCACTTGAATGTTAACGAATCGGAAGATTTGGAAACTGATATTTATGCAGCCATGGTAGCCGCAGAATATCCAAATTTAAAGGTAGAGCAAAGCAGTAAAAAATTGCGTGCATTTTACCGAAGCTTGGCAAAAAAAATTAATCACAAGAGTTACACAGATACACTTAACAAATAACTAAAGGAATATCTCATATGAAATCAGGAATCATTGTCTTAATGGTCGTATTCAACTCATCTGTATGGGCCTCAGATGTCTATAAGTGCACTACAGATACTGGCACTGTCAGTTACCAACAAACACCATGTCAAGGTAACAAACCAACGATGTTGGAAAGTAGGGGGATTGTCGATGCAGAAAGTTATCAACAAGCTGTGAAAGTTCAAACTGGAACATTAGGCAGGTACCAAGTCAGTATGTTGGTTTTTAATTGGTGGAAAGGATTTAAAAATGAAGTCAGTGATGAGTTTTTGCATTTTAAATTCACCGATTCCACGGGTGATACCGACATTTCATTGTTGATTGACTTTATCGATTCTGAACAGACTCAACAAATGGATCAAATGGCTGTTAAAGGCATGGTGACTGAAAAAGGCAAAGTATTTGAGAGGACTTCTGTTGTTGGTAAAACCAACATCAAAACTATGAGACTGGATGATGGTTATGGGTATTTTGCCTCATACAAGGATGCCAGTTTGGTGGGTAAATCCAGCTATCCACCTGGCGAATACCTGAATACTACCCAAGGACTGTTGAAAAAAGGTGATTTGTTGATTAACTTCACTTTATTGAGTAATGACACCAGTGCAGAGAATCATGTTTTTGCATTGGAGTTTTTAGCCAATGGAATTTTGATTGAACAAAATCAGCAAGTGCCCGAAAGTGAGGTCAGTTTGTTAGACCGAGCTTATGAGGCATATCATGGAGGGGCAAAATTAAAATCGCTCGGCTTGTTTGAGGAACTGGTAAAGGAACAACCCAATGAGTTTAAATCGTGGATTGGCTATTGTTTATCACTCAGAGACAATAATCGCTTACAAATGGCATTGGTTGCTTGTGACCGTGCACTGGGCTTTAAGCCCAATGATCCTGATGTTTTGAACAGTACCTTGAATATCCTCATCAAAGGACGTCAGTATGAAAAAGGTTTAGAGTTGGCTCAAAAGTTGATTCAAATCTCTGTCAAACCACAAGTGTTGAGCACAATAAACAATTTAGGCTTTTACGCCATGATCGATGGTCATTTAGAAGTGGCAAGAACGGCATTAGAAATTGTTAAGAGAGAAGCTGGGCCAACTAGGAAGGTCATGCTTGATCTGGCTGAGCTGGATTACATGGAAGGCAATAAAGAACAAGCCATCAGAGCATTTAAATCGATTGCTCAACAAACTCAAGATGACGGAATCATAGAAAACTATTTTCTTAAACCCATCAACAATAACCGCCTCATTCATCCACCTTATAGCAACAGTGAATCATATACAGAAATTCCACCTGAGCTGTTGGTTATTGGTTCAGGCCAATTGAATGAAAAAATGGTCAAGCCATTGGTCAAAAAGTTTTATCCCATTCTGGGGGTGGGCCAACTTGAAATTGAGGTTCCTGAAGGTTGGGTTGAAAATATTCAATTAAAAGTGGTTGATGAACAAACCAAA
>JBPOFV010000320.1:0-3429 GCA_051252335.1 Marinicella sp.
TGCTTATGGAGAAATCAAGCATGGTATGTATGGAATGGAAATTCTCCACCCCGAATTCAGTTTAGGCAATGACCAGCCCGAGCTGGCTAAAGCATTAACACCTGTTTACCCCAAATCTGAAGGTATTTCGCAAAAAATATTACAAAAAGCAGCTGCTCAAGCCATTCAATTATTGGTTAATGGTGCATTTAATTTAGCTGAGTTACTACCAAATAATTGGTTGGATGAGCAGAAGATGCCTACCTTAACTGAGGCATTGGTATTTGTGCATACACCACCTGCTGGTGCTGATGTGCTTAAACTGTTGAACCACACCCATCCGGCACAACAACGTTTAAAAATTGAAGAAATTCTCGCGCATTTTTTAGCCATGCATAAAGCCAGAACGGCTGTGGAACAACTGAGGGCTCCAGGGTTAGCAATCTCAGCAGCTGAAAAACAGCAGCTCATATCTTTATTACCATTTGATTTAACCGGTGCCCAAGCCAGGGTGGTTAATGAAATTCATCAAGATTTAAGTAGAAACCATCCAATGCAAAGGTTGGTTCAAGGTGATGTTGGGAGTGGTAAAACTGTGGTGGCAGCGCTGGCCATGCAAGCCGCTTTGGTGCAAGGCAAACAAGCTGTCATGATGGCACCTACAGAAATATTGGCAGAGCAGCATTTACTGACGTTATTAGAATATTTTCCTGATAAAACTGTGGTGTTCTTATCAGGTAAGATCAAAGGCAAGCCAAGACAAGCCGTATTGGCACAGATTGCCAGTGATGCCGATGTCATTATTGGAACACATGCTTTGTTTCAATCTGATGTGATTTACCATGATTTGGCTTTGGTGATCATTGATGAGCAGCATCGTTTTGGTGTACATCAAAGGTTGATGTTGAAACAAAAAGGTCAAGCTGGTGGTTTGGTGCCCCACAGTTTAATCATGACTGCCACACCGATTCCTCGAACCCTGGCGCAAATTGCTTATGCCAACCTGGATATTTCGGTGATTGATGAATTGCCACCGAATCGAAAAGTCATTAATACCGTATTATTAGATAACAAAAAAATGCCCCAATTGGCTGATCGCATCAGGCATGCTTGCGATAATGGCGAACAAGCTTATTGGGTTTGTACTTTGATTGAAGAGTCAGAACACATGCGCGCCAAAGCTGCACAAGACACCTATGATGAGCTGCAAGAATCATTTCCTGATTTGGTAGTGGGATTGATTCATGGTCGTTTGAAAAGTGATGACAAGCAAGCTGTAATGGATCAATTTAAGCGCAATGAAATTCAATTGTTGATTGCAACCACCGTTATTGAGGTGGGAGTGGATGTGCCCAATGCCAGCCTGATGGTGATTGAAAATGCCGAACGATTAGGGTTGTCTCAACTGCACCAATTGCGAGGTCGAGTGGGGCGAGGTAATCGCCAAAGTCATTGCGTGTTGATGTACCAAGCGCCGCTCAGTGAAAATGCTCAAGTCCGATTGACCACCATGCGAGAAACCAATGATGGCTTCAAGATTGCCAGGCAAGATTTAAAATTACGCGGCCCTGGTGAAATATTGGGAACTCGCCAAAAAGGCAGCATGGAATTTCGTTTTTCTGATCCTGAACAAGATGCAGAACTGTTTAAACAAGCCAAAGCCATGGCGGCCGATTTGATGGCAAGAGATCCTGGTATTTGTGAACAAATCATTCAAAGGTGGCAAAGACAGGCTCAAGAGCTAGCTAAAGTATGAATCATAATCAATACAAAAAACATAAATAATATGAAGTTATTTTTGCTTCTATCACTTTTGATACTGGGGTTAGCTATATGCATCTTACTGACCCAAAAATCATTGCCAATTACCATTTCAGATAAAGACTATGTTTGTACACTTTCAGAATGTAAGTATTCTGTAACCGTAAAAAATGAGTCAGATTCCAATCACTTGGCTTATTTGTTGATATCCGGTTTTACTACTGGAACAAAGTATAAGCCAGCCAGGAAAGTTAAACAAAGGCATGAAATTACACTCAATGAATATGAAACTAAGGTTATTCAAGATCAAATCACTATTCCTATGGTAAGAGCTATATATTTTCAAGTAGGGGTCACAAATGAAAGTCAAAATTAACATTCAAAGAAATCAATTCGTTCTCAAAACTGAAAACAAGTCCCAAACATTCAAAGCATCACAGAATTTCTCATATCCCAGGTTGCTGGTCGGAGATTTTGAAGCAGCCCAGGCCTGTTTAATACAAGGTGCTAAAGCAATGGGTTTGATTGGTTTGTTCAAAGGCAAACATGATGTCCGTGTTGAAGTGAAAGATTACTTTGGGGATGGCATCACACCATTGGAACGGAAGGTATACCGAGAACTGGTTCATTGCATGAAGGTTGCTTCATTTGAACTCGAGTTAGTTAAGGGTTAATAGTAGATATTAGAATTCAGATTATAGGATAGTTATGAGTTGATGGTTGCCTCATTATTGAACCTACATTGTTGTACAATACTTGCTTTCTATAGACGATTTAATTCGGAGCAAACTCATGTTAAAAGCAGAATACCAATCACGTGGCCCCATTCCTCAAGACCTCATCGAAGCGGTGCCATTTGAAAAGCCTCAATTAGAAGAAGGACAGGTTCTGCTTGAAATGTTGGCCGCACCAATCAACCCTTCAGATGTCCTCACATTAACAGGTCAATATGGCATATTACCGCCGTTACCAGCCATTGGAGGTAATGAAGGTGTGGCTCAAGTGGTTGAACTGGGCCCAGGCGCCTCTGGTCTAGATATTGGGCAAACCGTTTTGTTACCCATGGGTATCGGTACATGGGCCACACATATGGTGGCTGAAGCCAAAGGTTTGATTGCATTACCCAATGGTGTTGACCCGATACAATTGTCTATGATTACGATCAACCCACCCACAGCATCATTGTTGCTCAGCGAATTTGTTGAGCTTAAAGAAGGCGATTGGGTAATTCAAAATGCGGCCAATTCAGGCGTAGGTTCATATCTGATTACGCTGGCTAAAATCCGTGGCTTAAAAACAGTCAATGTGGTTCGACGTGAGTCATTGGTAGCACCCTTATTGGCTGCGGGTGCTGATGTGGTTGTGGTTGATGGTGATGATTTAGCTGAACGGGTCAAGTCTGCTACTGAAGGAGCAGGTATTAGGCTTGGCATCGATGCGGTGGGTGGTGAAGCCACCGCTCGAATTGGTGATACTTTAGGAGAAGGTGCCACCTTGGTAAATTACGGAGCTATGAGCGGTGAACCCTGTGTATTGGCTCCGCTGGTCATCATCTTCAAAGATGTCACAGTCCGTGGTTTTTGGCTGGCGAAATGGTTCAGAACATCAACGCCTGCACAACAAAAAGAATTGTATGGATCGCTGATTGGCTTAATCGCAACAGGTCAACTGTCTGCGCCAGTACATGCC
>JBPOFV010000321.1:0-3424 GCA_051252335.1 Marinicella sp.
TTATTTCACAGGTCAAGCCAAAGACAACAAAACCATGGCATTGGTGGCATCCATTGATCACATGGCATTTCACATAACCCGTTCTGAAGCTGAAGCACTGTTGCTTGAAAATCAACTGATCAAAAAACACAGTCCAAAATACAATGTATTACTTAAAGATGGCAAGAGCTATCCTTACATTTATTGTTCAACTGGTGATGACGAATATCCATTGATTGAATTCAGACGTGGTAAAAAACACGGTAAAGGCCGTTATTTCGGCCCCTACCCCAGTGCAGCCTATGTCAGGAACTCTTTGCATTTCTTACAAAAAGTGTTCAAAGTCCGACAATGTAACAACAGCACTTTTCAGAATCGATCGCGGCCTTGTTTACAACATCAGATCAATCGCTGTACGGCTCCTTGTGTTGGTTTGGTAAGCAAGAAAGATTATCAGCAACAATTACAATACACATTTGATTTTATTGAAGGAAAATCTAATCAAGTGGTCGATTCATTGATGGCAGGTATGGAAAAAGCCGCTGACCTACAAGAATACGAAGCTGCTGCCAGCATCCGAGACCAAATCAAAGCCATTCGAATGATTCAATCGAAACAAACGGTTGAATTACAGCCTGATGATAACTTTGATTTAATCGCCGTTTCAATGCTCAACAACTTGTACATTGCCACGGTCGGGACTGTCCGCAATGGCCAATTCATGGGTTACCGCAATCATTACCCTTCAACTCCAAAAGAAACGCCATTGAATGAATTCCTCTATGCATTCTTGGGTCTTTACTATGATGACCAAATCACTGCCGATGTGATATTGTGTAACCTTGACCCTCACAGCAAAAGTGAAATCACAGACATACTCTCTGAAATTAAAAACAAAAAAGTATTCATTACCTCTAAACCCAAAGGCAATCGCTTGAAATTACTTAAGCAAGCTGAAGAAAACATGCAAAACGCCTTAACAGTTAAAGCCAACAAGTATCAAACTTGGCAAAATAAATGGGCCTTGTGGCAAAAAGAACTCGGTTTTGATAATGAACCTAAACGGATTGAGTGTTTTGATATCAGTCACCAAATGGGCGAACACACACGGGCATCATGTGTGGTATTTGATAACCAAGGAGCCGTTAAAAAACAATATCGGCAGTACATCATGGAAAACATCACAGCAGCGGATGATTACGCCGCGATGCGCCAAGTGATTGAAAAACGATTAGCCAGTATCAATAAAAGTAAGTTGGGCTATCCGGATGCATTCGTAATCGATGGTGGTAAAGGACAAGTCAATCAAGCCTTAACCATATTAGAAGAACATAAAATCAACCAAATCAGAGTGATTGGCGTGACCAAAGATGATCACCGCACGGCTGGAGAAGAACGTATATACATTCCGGAAACCAAACAATTTATCAAGCCAGAAAGCCATGGGTTGTTGTCATTAATGATTCAGTTTATCCGTGATGAAGCCCATCGATTCGCTATCAAAAGCCACCGTAAAGCATTTAAAAAATCTCGCAACACCTCTACCCTTGAAAGTATTCCAGGCATTGGTGCCAAACGGCGCAATCAGTTACTCAAACACTTTGGTGGCATTCAAGGCTTGAACAAAGCCAGTTTAGATGAGGTCAAGCTGGTAAGTGGTATCAGTGAAAAGATGGCCCAGGTTATATACGACTTTTTGCATCCGAAGTCGAAATAAACAATTTCAAAATCAACATGGAAAAAACACTGTCATTTCGACCGAGCTACGAGTGTATAAATCTCCCTCAGTATGATTGCTCTATATTTAAAGCAATTTGGCATTGGGAGATTGCCACGTCGCTGCGCTACTCGCAATGACTGCTCTTTTATGACTTGAAACTGAAAAAAACGTTGTCATTCCTCCACTCCAATAAGCAGGGTCGGAATGATACATTTGTTCTAACCTAATGCCACATCCAACTCAGCGATCAAATCTTCCACATCTTCGATACCGACAGACAAACGAACCAAATTATCAGTGATACCAATTTTGGCGCGCTGTTCAACGGGAACCGAGGCATGGGTCATGATGGCTGGGTGGTTGATTAATGATTCAATGCCACCTAAGGATTCAGCAAGTGCAAATAAATGGCACTTTTCCATCATGGCAGCTGTTTCTTCAACACCGCCTTTAATTAGCACCGTAATGATCCCACCAAAGCCGCGCATCTGTTTCTTAGCCAACTCATGTTGAGGATGAGATGGTAAGCCTGGATAAATAACCTTCTCAACTCGTGGGTCATTTTCTAACCATTCAGCAATGGCTTGGGCATTTTGACAATGCTTTTCCATGCGCAATGGTAGGGTTTTGAAACCACGTAACGCTAAATAAGCATCAAAGGGTCCTGCAACGCCACCTATGGCATTTTGCAAGAAACCCACTTGTTCTGCCAATGCCTTGTTATTAACTGCAACAAAACCACCAACCATGTCCGAATGGCCGTTGATGAATTTAGTCGCTGAGTGCATCACCAAATCAACTCCCATAGACAGAGGAGTTTGGAGATAAGGTGAAGCAAAGGTGTTGTCAACAACCGTTAACAAGTCATGTTTTTTAGCAAAGGCCACTATTTTTTCAATATCAACCACCTTCAACATCGGATTGGTTGGTGTTTCAACCCAAATCATCTTGGTATTGGGTTTGATATATTGTTCTAAGCGGTCGATCTCTGCAGTTAAATCCACATAATCAAAATCTAAATTGGCCGTGCGTTTACGAACCATTCTGAATAAGCGGTTTGTGCCACCATATAAATCATCCATCGCAATCACATGATCACCAGAGTCTAATAACTCTATGATGGTTGAAGTTGCAGCCATCCCCGAAGCGAATGCAAAACCGTGACTGCCATTTTCCATTGCCGCAACCGCACGCTCATAGGCAAATCGTGTTGGATTATGTGACCTAGAATACTCGAAACCTTGATGTTTTCCCGGACTGCTTTGCACATAGGTTGAGGTGGTGTATATGGGTGGCATAACTGCCCCAGTGGTTTCATCCACAAACTGACCCGCATGAATCGCTTTGGTTTGTAGGCCTTTGTAGTCTTTATCTTTTTTGTATTCGTTGTTGTTCATGGCGTAAATAATTCCTTTGGTTCTGATTCAGTGTTAACTGTGTTGCTCAGATATTTGGATTTATTGGTTGATATCAACCCTTCTGAGGTAATTGAGTAAATCAATTCGGGTTATCAGACCTAAAAACTGATCATTTTCTTTCACAATAGCCACTTTGCCTTCATCAAATATAGGCATCAATTGATCTAATGGCGTTTTGATTGAAAGAAATTCTAAATTACTGGTCATGGCTGTATCTACTGTATCTTCAAATGCTTCGGCGTTTTCAAACACTTTCATCAACACATCTGACTCATCAATGATACCAACAATCTCATCACCTTCCATC
>JBPOFV010000322.1:0-3405 GCA_051252335.1 Marinicella sp.
GTTAATGACCGAGG
Source organism: Marinicella sp. (assembly GCA_051252335.1). Lineage (GTDB taxonomy): Bacteria > Pseudomonadota > Gammaproteobacteria > Xanthomonadales > Marinicellaceae > Marinicella. The sequence goes on from JBPOFV010000322.1 coordinate 15, forward strand.
ACTTGGAACCGTTTTCTCTGACTAAATTGATGAAATCGCTGTAAGTACTTCCTGCTTTAATGTTCAACGTAACTGGCATTTCTGTAAAAACTGGTTGTATTAAAAACTGTCTGTACTGTTGATAATAATAAACAGATATGGATCCTGCCAACAAAACAATTGCAATGAATGTATAGATAAAGATTTTTTTCATGAATTAAATAACGCGCTCCAGTTATCGACTATTTTATCGTGAATGGGGTGTGATATGCCAAATGATATGAAATCTTTTGTCTTGGGTTTCCGAATACCTTGTATCAATCTGAATCCTTTAACTGAATTACAAACCATTAAGGCTTCAAAGGTTCTCAAATCATCGACCATCATATTCTTTTCTTTAAGTTTATGAGTTGAAGCCAACCAATCTAATGCCACTCCCCTCACCCCAGCATGTTTTAGCTTAGGGGTATATAACTGCCCATTTTGAATCATCACCACGTTTTGGCAGGTTGTTTCAATGATTCTTGCTTTATCATCCAATACCAATAAATCATCAACATCGTCAAATTCATTTAATTCACTGGCAATTAAAATCTGTTCAAGTCTGTTTAAATGTTTCAATCCTGCCAACAGCTTTTGTTTGCCAAGTTTCTGTCTTGCCACAGCCAATTTCAATTGCGTTTGATTTGAGTTATGGTTGAATTCATTGACACTGACCACCCATTCTATATGTTGCGTCAGGGGCTGGTATGTTCTGGCTTGATTAGAACGAAAAACCATCAGTTTTACTACACTGCTTTCAATCATATTCTTGGGACAGTGCTGATGAATTTGTGCTTTTAACTCAGTCTCATTTATTGACGACAGAATGAGTTGTTTTAAACTCCGCTGCAAACGATTCATGTGAAATTCCCACAAGGGCAGTTCACCTTCATGCATCCTCATGGTTTCAAACACGCCATCTCCATATTGGAATGCTCGATTATTCCAAGAATCTAATTTTTTTGGATCGAATGAAGTGGCAATGATCATGATTGCTTAACATCTGCCATTACAATTTGTTTGTTATCTTGATTCAAAGCTCTCATCATGCCCTTGGCTTTGTGTCTGGTTTCTATTAATTCTAGATGAGGTTCTGAATCGTAAACGATACCGGCACCAGCATTGAATTTAATTGACTTGTTATTGACACACACTGTTCTGATTAATATGTTCAAATCCATTTGGCCATCATGATTGAGGTAGCCCATACTCCCGGTATAACACGAACGTTGCCTTTGTTCAATCTCATGAATGACTTCCATGCATCTGATTTTAGGACATCCAGTAATGGTTCCACCAGGGAACAATGCCTTTAATGCATCAACACAAGTTACTTCGGGTTTTAATTGACCTTTGATGTTAGAAACAATGTGATGAACATGTTCATATGTTTCAACAATCATTAACTCATCAACTTCTACAGAACCAGTTTCGCACACTTTACCAATATCATTGCGTTCTAAATCAATTAACATGATATGTTCTGCACGTTCCTTAGGCGTACTTAATAATTCTTTAATCATAGCTTCATCTTCTGCTTGATCATGGCCTCTGGGCCTGGTTCCAGCAATCGGCCTGGTTTCTATGATGTTATTTTTGATACTGAATAACCTTTCAGGCGAAGAACTCACCACTGCAAATGAATTTAATTTTAACAGACCTGCAAATGGTGCCGGATTGGCCTTTCTGAGACTGGCAAAAATAAGCGTAGGATCAATTAACTCAGTCAGTTCACCGACATATTGGCGTGACAGGTTTGCTTGGTATATGTCTCCTGCTTGAATGAGTTCTTTGGCATAACTGACAGATTGTTCAAAATGTGAACCATTTTCCTCAATCATATTATCTATATGAACTTGACCGTTAAGTGCCTCATCATCACATGCAAGGTGCGACATGATGGCATCAGCTGTTAACTGAGAATCAGCCCATAGTGTGGTTTCATGTTTAAAGTGATCAACCACCACACAGCCTTGACAATATATAGCGATAGCAAGGGGTTCATCAGATTTGTTGATAAGATGAGAAAGCTTAGGCTCCATAAAATAGGCTGATTCATATGAGAAATACAAAAACCAACCACATTGAAACGGTGATTTTGTGGCCAATTGATTAGGATTAGAATCAATCGTCTTTAGTAATTCATTCAGTTCCTGTTGATTATATGCAACCAATTCAATTGAAGGTGCGGCAAATAGGATGTCGTAACAGCCAATTTTTTCATTGTGAGACTGGCTTTCTAACAAGGCAGGAAAAAACGCCGATTTATTTGCTGACAAGGCCAATAAATCGGGTTCTATTAATAGCGTCTTTTCGATCAAATCTAAGTTCTGAAGTGGTTTATCATGACCTGGCGTTCAACGAATTGAACACCAAAGAGCCGTTGGTTCCACCAAATCCAAATGAATTAGAAATGACCACATTGGCCTGACATTCCCTGGCTGTATTGGGTACATAATCTAAATCACATTCAGGGTCTGGATCGGTTAAATTTATGGTAGGTGGTAACACCTGATCTTTTACCGCCATCACACTAAATATGGCTTCAATACCACCAGCTGCTCCCAACAAATGTCCAGTCATGGACTTGGTTGATGAAACTGCCAAAGATCTGGCATGGTCGCCAAAAGCCACTTTAACAGCATCACTTTCACCTTTGTCACCTTGTGGTGTAGATGTACCGTGTGCATTGACATAATCAAACTGATCTGGATTAAACCCAGAGTCCTTGATGGCATTGCTCATGCATCTGGCAGCACCTTCCCCGCCAGGTGATGGTGCAGTCATATGATGGGCATCAGAACTCATACCAAAGCCGGATAGCTCAGCATAAATATGTGCGCCACGTTTGACGGCATGCTCATATTCTTCAATTACCATAACACCAGCGCCGTCACCAAGTACGAACCCATCTCGACCCTTATCCCATGGTCTTGAAGCTGCTGCAGGATCATCATTTCGGTTAGACAAAGCTTTAGATTGAGAAAAACCACCAATTGCAATGGGTGTTGAGGCATATTCCGCCCCGCCACAAACCATGACATCAGCATCTCCATATACAATAGACCTGAAGGCCATCCCAATACTATGTGTAGCTGAACTGCACGCCGAAACCATGGCTAAATTTGGACCTTTTAATCCGTATTTGATACTTAAGTGTCCTGACGCCATATTAATGATGGTACTTGGTATGAAAAATGGCGAAATTCGCCTTGGCCCTTTAGTCATCCACGTTTCAGTGGTGTTTTGAATACCCAGGATGCCGCCGATACCTGCACCAACATATACACCAATACGTTCTGCATTTTCCTCTGTTACCTGAATTCCAGAGTCAGCAATGGCATCTTGACCAGCTGCCATGGCATAATGA
>JBPOFV010000323.1:0-3361 GCA_051252335.1 Marinicella sp.
ACCTGAACTGGCTAGGTTAGAACCACATATCATTGGTCGTTTTTATACCACTGATTTTGAAAACAGGTTGCCCATAAAATTAATCAACATTCCTGATACCATGGTTAAAGGTTTACAAGCCGTAGAGGATCGAGACTTTAAAAACCATCATGGTGTGTCCTGGTTTGGCATTCTTCGAGCGGCGATAAAAAATATATCAGCGGGTGAAGTGGTTCAAGGAGGGAGTACCATCACCCAACAATTGGTTAAAAACAAACTGCATTACAACCAAAATAGTTTGCTCAGAAAATTACATGAAGCATTGGCAGCAACTTTACTGGAATCGAAACTCAGCAAACAAGAAATTCTTGAAACTTACTTCAATGAAGTTTACTGGGGCCAGGATGGAAAAGTGGCAGTGCATGGGGTGGTTGAAGCGGCTCAGTATTATTTTGCAAAGCCTGTTGAACGTCTCAGTATTGCAGAGCAGGCCTTGTTGATTGGAACCATTAAAGGTCCTTCATGGTACAACCCTTATCGGCAGACAAAACGAGCCTTACTGCGCCGTGATGTGGTCTTAAACAGCTGGTTGGAAACAGGTGTTATCAATGCCAAACAACACCAAACAGCAAAATCATCATCGTTAGGGTTGTCCAGAAGTCGGCAGCTGAAAACTGATTTTGATGATTATATGGATGTGGTGAAGTCTCAAATTAAGAACCAATTTGCATTGCGTGATTTAAAAAGCAATGGTTTGCGAATCTTCACCAACATGGACCCTTACGTTCAATACAAAACAACCCAAACAGCACGTAATACAAGCCAATGGCTATCCGCAGAAGTAGAAAGCGCTATCTTGGTCAGTGGTTCATTAAACGGGGCTTTGTTGGCGGTATCGGGTTCAAAAAGCCAACGTTCTCATTACAACAGAGCACTGTCAGCAAAACGGCAAATCGGTTCATTAATTAAGCCTTTGGTTTACTTGGCTGGGTTAGAGTTGTTACCTGGTTTTAATTTGTCTAGTCAGTTAAATGATGCTGCGTTGACAGTGACAACTGCTGATAACAAAACGTGGCAGCCGAGCAACTGGGACAACAAAAGTTTGGGTAAGATCAGTGCCTCAGATGCCTTGGTATTTTCGCGAAATCAAGCCACTGTGGATTTGGGGATGCAAATCACCCTGTCTCGTTTCATTGCCTTTTTGAAACAACTAGGCCTTCAGATTCAACGCAACACACATCCTGCATTGATGCTTGGTGCGGTTGAATTGACACCCTTAGAAGTGCAGCATATTTTCAGCCTATTTTCGTCACGTGGCGCCAATCAATACATCAATGCCATTCGCTATGTCACAGATAAAGACAATCAGATACAAAGCCGGTCTCAGCAAGCTGCTAATCATGCCCTGCAAGTTGCCAATATTGATGCCATCAATCGAGCCATGCATGAAATCACCACCAGAGGAACAGCCAAAAAACTGAGTCAAACCTTTGGTTTTGCTGGGCCGTTGTTTGGTAAAACGGGGACCACAAACCAAGGAAAAGACAGCTGGTATGTAGGCTTTAATCATGATTATTTAGCCACTGTTTGGGTTGGTCGGGATGACAATCAAGCCACCCCATACTCAGGCAGCAGCGGCGCTTTGATCTTATGGAGCAATCTGTTTAAAAACTTGTGACTTTCTGTATCAGATGACTTGATAATTCTGTGTCAAAAGCTATGATTAAGCGCTATGTCAATTCACAAGCCAAGAAAACCATACAAAATCCTTTGGATCATTCTCATTGTTTTGTTTCTAAGTCATTGCTCGCAGCGTAAAAAAGTCGATGTCGATGCATCAGTTAGGGACCCAGCAGCAAAAAATAACTCTTTGATTCAGGTCACACCCATGGTGCCTGAAGCGGTCAAAACATTGCTGCAAGAAGCCGACCAGCAAATCAGTGAGGGCTCCACAACAGCGGCCTTGATGACGTTGAATCGAGCGTTGTCAATAAGCCCTTCATCTGCGTTGGTACAACAACACTTGGCTGAAGCTTATTTATCAGATGCTGATTATAAACAAGCCATGTATTGGTCCACTTTGGTGGTTAACCAAGGTCCGGATCAAGGCGGCTTATGTGAAAGATCACGACGCACCCAAGCCTTGGCTGCAGAAATGTTGAGTGAAGTTGACATTCAGGCACAAGCCTTGAATTCGATAGCCCATTGTTCGACTGAACACCCGGCCAGATATTAATGACTTCGGTGCAAGACCTGTTAGGTGAAGGTGGCTTATTTGAGCAAAAAATTCCCTCATTTAAGGCACGTTCACAACAAATTGAAATGGCCACTCAAATTGCGGCAGTCATAGATCAAAAGGATGTATTGATTGCCGAAGCGGGTACCGGTACCGGAAAAACTTTTGCTTACTTACTGCCAGCTTTGATATCAGGTCAAAAAATAATCGTTTCTACGGGCACTAAAACCCTACAAGACCAATTGTTTACCAAAGACATTCCGTTGTTGTTAGATATTTTAGCCATCAAACCCAAGGTTCGCTTACTCAAAGGTCGAGGAAACTACTTGTGTTTAGATCGATACCACAAATCATCATTTTTGCCAGTCAGTCGTTACCCGGAGAATAAAGCTTTATTTAAAAAACTAAAGCCTTGGATTCATCAAACGACCATGGGTGAAATTGCTGAATTAACCGGTTATATTGAAAACCGCATGATGTTGTCTAACATCACTTCGACGGCAGAAAACTGTTTGGGCTCAGAGTGTGATTACTACAATGACTGCTTTGTGTACAAAGCCAGAAGAAAAGCATTGGACGCTGATTTATTGGTGATTAACCACCATTTATTGTTTGCTGATATGGCCATTAAGCAAGGTGGTTTTGGTGAGTTATTGCCTAAAACAGATGTGATTGTGTTGGATGAATCTCATCAGATTCCTGAAATAGCGGGTCGGTTTTTCAGCCAACTGTTCAGTTCTCGACAATGTACTGAAATATTGAATGATTTGATGACTGAGGCGGGTGAGGTTGATGCAGCATTTGCTGCGATCAGCGAACAACATGAACAATTCAAAAGAGCGCTCAGAGACGTCATGTTGTCAATGAGCCAAATGCCCGAACGAGAAAGCACCAAGCGTTTATTTCAGACGCCAGTGATAGCAGAAGTCTTTGACTTGTTGTTGCACTATATGGGTTTGTTGGTGGATGCCTTAGAACCTTTGGTTGTTCAAAGTACGGGGCTGCAAAATTGCTATTTACGCTTAACTGCTTTGGGCGATATGTTGCAAGATATGATGAAACAGAGCGAGCAGAATTTTATCTATTGGTTTGAAGCGAGAGAAAAGTATTTTGCTTTACATAAATCACCACTGGAAATTGCAGATC
>JBPOFV010000324.1:0-3360 GCA_051252335.1 Marinicella sp.
GGTTCGACCTGTCACCTATATCCAGACCTTAAACACATAGAAGAAACTGCTGATGCTGCCTTTGCTTTGGCTTTTGCCCGCATTGAAAATCATTATTTCATGAATCGAGGGTTTTTCACTCATGAAAATCAATTACTGGATGACATCCATAAAATAAGGCACATTCCGACAGTCATTATTCAAGGTCGGTATGACGTGGTTTGTCCTATGCAAACGGCCTTTGATCTGAAACAAGCGTTTCCAGAAGCTGAATTGATTGTGGTACCCGATGCTGGACATTCTGCATTTGAACCAGCGATCGCAAGTGCCTTGGTTGCAGCCACTGATCGATATGCCAATGATTAGAAGCTTAATTTATATGTTACCCGGGTCATTCCCCAAGTATCATTTAGCCACAGACACAGGATCCAATCATTAACAACTTTCTGAGTTTCGATTTAAGCAGCAAAAATGACGGTTGTGGCCGCTTGATTTTTTATGAGTCTGTCCGAGTCAAAATAATGTATACCTTGGTGTTGATCACCATCTCATACATTGTTTATTATATTTTGAATTATTTCTCTCTTACAGATTCATGGCAAGCCACCTGGCCATTTCAAGTTGCTGGCATCAGCGCTTCGTGTGTGTTCATATTTATTTGGTTAGAAGGCAGTGTTGTTTTTGATGAAATGATGCAAGTGGTCACCATCAAACGGTACTTCAGCAAAGTGTTTCAAGCCAAACAAATTCCCTATACCGATATTAAGGCCATTATACTTAAGCGATATGCACACGAAGATGAAGATGGTCACATCACTCATGAAGGATACTTTCACCTCAAACTGACTCGTGGTAGCAGCTATTTATTATTGGTCTTCAATTCCCAAAATAGCATTGAAAATGTACGTAAACAATTGCTAAAACACAGCAAACTTAAGATCCAAACATTCTAAATAAGGCCACTGCTGTTTTTCCAAGTTCTAAAGCAATGACAAGCAAAAACCATGCTAAATTCACATTGACTGTAGCCATAACTTTGGTGTCCTAGCGAACTTCAGATTGAACTGCTTTTGTAGCCAAATCAATGGTGTGAGTCAGCATTGCTTCATCACCGACCTCACCATGCCCAGGCACAACCTTATTAACTGTAGTAAATTTACTTTGAACGTTTTTGACTGAGTCGGCCCACTGTTGTACCTTGGCATCGCCAGTATAGCCCAAGGTTTTCCATTCAAGAGGTCTGACCAAACACCCACCAAACAACAAATGTTGCTCCGGTAACCAAACCACCAGGTTATCAATGCTGTGGCCAGCGCCTGGATAATAAACTTCCACCAACCCATCTAACAACTTTAAATGGTCACCTGAAAAAACCTGGCTGGCTGTTGGCTTTCCCTCTTGCAACAACATTTCATGAGTCAGCTCTGATGTGTATGTAGGAATTGATTTTGACTTGAGCAGCGCAATCCCAGCCGTTCTGTCATCATGAAAATGTGTGGAAATACTGGCATTTGGGATGAGGCCTTGTGCAGAAATCCACGACAACAGTGATGCCGTATCGTTTTGTGACCAAGGTGTATCAACAATCAGTGCTTGCTTGTCATTGACCACCACCAAACCATTCGAATCAACCCAGCCAAAACCGTCAATCAGCTTAAATGATGTGTGCATGTAAACACCTTCATCGATTGGCTTGACTTGTAACAAGTAGGGATTGTCCTTATGGCCACAGCCAGCGATCAATATGAACAGAATAATCAGAGTTAGTTTCATGTTTAAATAATTTTTTAAAATAAATAGTGGTTGTGGTCACTGCCCAGTTTGTGATTTTTAAAATAGCGCACCAATTGAGGGAAAAAGGCGTCGAAATCTGATTTAAGATCATCGTATTGGACTTCCAAAACTGGAATATATTGGGTCGCAGTTTCTTTGGCCAGTGTTCTTTCAGATAAACGTGCATCTATTCGTCCAAGTGCATGTTTCAATCCATCGAATGCCTGGTATTTTGCCAGCAGATTGGTTTCAGCCATTCTAGCTACGATTGTTTTGGCCTTTGAGGGAAATACACGTGATGCCACAAAGGCGCGTTGATTGAACCGTATCAAGAACTCATCCAACTCCATTGGACTATAGGTATCCCAACTTTGTGACAAAAAATGATCAAACAGTAAATCCAGTACCACGCCTTTAAGATGCCCATCTGGGCCTAGTTTTGACTTGCTGGCTGATAATATTGGATGTTTGTCTGTGAATTTATCAATGGCTATATGCATTTTCATACCTTCACGCAAAGCTTCACTGGCACCTTGCCATGCAGCTCCTTTTAATGGATCTGCCAAGACATTACCTAATTGGTATTCAATGTTCTTTTTTGAAAGTAAGGTATGGGCCAGCCAATTCACAATGTATTCATTAACTATTTTATTTAAGCATGCATATTAGCATGAATATCAGCACAATTTATCAGCGGTGGCTTGGTGGTTTACTGCTTGGATTTGGTATTCATATCCGAGATGAATGAAACAGTACCTTCAAACAAAAGATATAAAAACATAACACTCAATAAAGCCAGATACCCAGTTCCATAGAATTGATGAAATAAAACAGTATAGAGCCAGTTTTGCCCCAATAAGTAAAAATAAATACAGACCAAAGTTGATAATGTCAAAATCCAACAAACCATTTCAATATACTTGGGCAAAGGAACAATAACAAAACTGATCAGAAAAATCAAAAAGAAACTCCCTGCATTGATTGCTGAGAATAGCCTGAAGTCCTGGTTTAATGCTTGCCAAGTCTGTGTATACCGTTCTTTTGCAAAAGTGGACAGTGCACCAAAACTTTTTTGAATCAACTCGTATTCCCACAATTGGCTAGAATAATGAAAACCTGTGATCATTGCATCCAATTGTTGTGATTCGAACGCAACATTATTGGCTTGTGCATCACCTATTATCTCAACTATCGCTTGGATGTCATTTTTAAGCTTGGGTACTTCTGTCCGGTACTTTTGTAAGAATATTTTTTGTGCCAAGGTTGGGGATTCAGAATTAACTCCTGTGAGTTGATCCACTTTAAGCTGTAGTTTTTCTGTGGTTTTGAGTTTGATAAAACTTAATGCAGATTGTTCTAAACGGTCAGCAAAAAATAATGAAGACAAAAATACAGTGCAAAAAACGAATAGCCCTACAACAGAGATGATTTGTAGCATTCTATTTTTATTCATAAACCTTCCTATTTAAAGTTAATGCATTGAATGGAATTGGCTCACTCATAATATGAATAAGCTCCTCAGTCTCTTGAATATCTTAACTGTATAATCAAGGCTGGAACCAACTGTCTTATGAATTTGTGCAGCACCACATGTTTTTGATTAAAAGC
>JBPOFV010000325.1:0-3357 GCA_051252335.1 Marinicella sp.
GGATAAACCTTATTTAACCAAATCTTTTGACTACGAAGCCAATATGATCAGAGCATTGGCTGAAATTGCTAAAAATGATCACATAGAAAAAGGTGTAAAACCTGTCAATTGGTGTTTCGACTGTGGTTCAGCACTGGCAGAAGCAGAAATTGAATACCAAGATAAGACTTCACCTGCTATTGATGTGGCCTTTGATTTTGTGGATCAACAAGCTGTACTCAATAAATTTTCAGTACAGGATTCAGGCCTTAATGTGGCTGTACCCATCTGGACAACTACGCCATGGACCATTCCAGCCAATCAAGCGGTGTCTTTGCACCCAGAACTTGAGTATGCTTTGGTTAAAGGTCACAAAACTCATTTATTGGTAATTGCGGTCTCTATGGTAGATGCAGTAATGCACCGGTACGAGGTTGATGATTTTAAAGTCCTGGCCACTGTAACAGGCGATCGCTTGGAATTGCTCAAGTTAAATCATCCCATCTATAACAAACAAGTTCCCATAATTATGGGAGATCATGTAAATACCGAAGCAGGAACTGGTGCCGTCCACACAGCACCTGGACATGGTGTTGACGATTTCAGGGTAGGTAATCAATATGGGTTAGAAGTTTATAATCCGGTTGATTCGGATGGTGTTTATTTGCCAGATACAGTCATGTTTGCAGGCCAACATGTTTGGAAGGCCAATTCAACTGTGGTCACTGCCATAGAAGAAGCCGGTCAGTTATTGCATCATGAAAATATCAGACACAGTTATCCTCATTGTTGGCGTCATAAATCGCCAACAGCATTCAGAACCACGCCTCAATGGTTTATCAGTATGGATAAAAAGGGTTTGCGTAGCAATGCTTTGAATGAAATAAAAAAAGTTGAATGGATTCCTGGTTGGGGAGAAGAGCGCATTTATAAAATGATTGAGAATAGGCCAGAATGGTGTATCTCAAGACAGCGTACATGGGGGGTACCTATAACTCTATATGTACATAAACAATCTGGGGAGTTACATCCTGAAACTGCAGAAATCATGGCTAAAGTGGCTGATATGGTTGAACAAAAAGGTATGGATGTTTGGTACGACTTGGATGATGCACAGTTTCTTGGTGAAGCAGTTAATGACTACGAGAAAGTGACGGACGTATTGGATGTTTGGTTTGATTCTGGGGTCACTCATTATTGTGTGTTAAAACAAAATGCCGCTTTGCAAGAACCTGCAGATTTGTATCTGGAAGGATCAGATCAGCACAGAGGATGGTTTCATTCGTCATTGCTGACTGGTGTAGCAATTAATGAACGCGCGCCTTATAAGCAAGTTCTTACCCATGGCTTTGTTGTCGATAAAGATGGCAAGAAAATGTCAAAGTCATTAGGCAATGTGATTTCTCCAAAAGATGTGGTCAACACTTTAGGGGCTGATATATTGCGTTTGTGGGTGGCTTCAGCTGATTACCGTGGCGAAATGACGATTTCTGATGAGATTTTGAATCGAGCCGCTGATGGTTACCGAAGAATTAGGAATACAGCCAGATTCATGCTGGGAAACCTCAATGATTTTACTGCTGCAGATTTGTTGCCATTGGATCAATGTGCAGAAATAGATCTATGGGCCATCAACAAAACCAAACAGTTGCAGGAAGAAGTTCTTGAGCATTACAACACCTATCAATTACATTTGGTGTATCAAAAAATCCATCATTTTTGCTCACAGGATATGGGTGCCTTTTATTTAGATGTAATTAAAGATCGCTTGTATACAAGTCGTAAGGACAGTAATGCCAGGGCATCAGCACAAACAGCCATGTACCATGTGTTAAATTCTTTGTATCGATTAATTGCACCTATATTAACTTTTACCGCAGATGAAATTAGGTTGTCACTGGGGCAGGATGAACACATCTTGTTTTCAAAATGGCATAAATTTCCTGATCTTGAGTTTTCTACTCAATCTGGCAAATGGCAAGTCATTGCTGGTATCAGGCAAGCCGTGTCTAAACAGCTTGAAACTTTGCGTGTCGCTGGATCTATAGGTTCATCATTGGATGCTGATGTAGATTTATTCTTGCCCGAAGAATTGTATGCAACATTGAGTGAGATAAATGATGAAATGCGATTTGTCTTAATTACCTCTGATGCGAAGATTAAGCCTTGGTCAGCCAGAGAAGACGCTGCTGTCATAGAATTACCCTCGGGTGAGAACATTGCAGTTGCAGTGACTGCAGCAGCTGGAGAAAAATGTGAACGTTGTTGGCACATCAGGTCAGATGTTGGCGTTAATCCTGAGCACCCAACCATTTGTGGGCGTTGTGTTGAAAATGTAGATGGGAAGGGCGAGCAAAGGAGGTTTGCTTAATGAATATAAAGCAATCAGGCTGGATTTATTTATGGGTAAGTGCTTTGGTGTTGATATTGGATCAATGGACAAAAGCACTAGCCAGCAATGGGCTAGAGCTTTATGTGCCTAATAAAATCACTGATTTCTTTAATTTAACCTTGATGCACAATGAAGGTGTGGCATTCAGTTTATTGGCCGACCAGTCAGGTTGGCAACGATATTTTATTGCTATATTGGCCAGTCTTATTGTTATTTGGTTGCTGTACTGGTTGTTGCAGAATAAAAAACAAATGAAATTGCAAAATGCCGCATTGGTATTGGTCATTGGTGGAGCTTTAGGGAATATCTGGGATAGAATTTGGTTAGGCTATGTTGTTGATTTTGTTGAACTGCATTACAACGGTTTTTATTGGCCAGCCTTTAATGTGGCAGATTCCGCCATATGCTTAGGCGCTGTATTACTCATAATAGATGCATTTAAAAATAAGGAGTCAGAGGTTGATTCTGAGGTTGGCAAAAAGTCATGAAAATCCTGTTAGCTAATCCAAGAGGATTTTGTGCTGGAGTTGATCGTGCCATTGATATAGTCAATCGGGCACTGGATTCTTTTGGCGCCCCTATATATGTACGGCATGAAGTGGTCCATAACCAATATGTGGTAGATACCTTGCGTGAACGTGGTGCTGTATTTGTTGATGAATTGGATGAAATTCCTGATGATCAAATAGTTATTTTTTCTGCACACGGTGTATCAAAGGCTGTTAGACAAGAGGCAGAATCAAGACAACTAAAAATATTTGATGCCACTTGCCCACTGGTTACCAAAGTTCATATCGAAGTTTATCGATATTGTAAACAAGGGTTTGATTTGATCTTGATCGGTCATCATGGCCATCCGGAGGTTGAAGGTACACTCGGACAATGGGATAAATTAAATGGCCAAGGAACCATTTATTTAGTGGATTCTGTGAAGGAGGCTCGTGATATAAAAATTAAACAGCCGGAAAAAATTGCTTATGTCACTC
>JBPOFV010000326.1:0-3357 GCA_051252335.1 Marinicella sp.
GTAATGCTGTGGTCATCACTGTTTGGGGTAGGGATTGCTATATCAGAACAATGATCAACATCTTCAACTTTATGGCAGGCTTGCAAAGTAAAATCATAATGACCTTTAGCAAAACGGCTTAATGTTAATGGCTCATCAATTTTATGAGAGTTGTAGCTCATTACGCTTCCCATATTGGGGAGCTCTGTGCTTGATATACTTGTATTCTCCTTACTGAAAGGTTGCTGCTCTGTTATCTTTATATACTCAACCAAATTCTTATCTGCTTCAGTTCCATCAAAATCCCAACTTAAAACTAATGTGATTTTAGATTCATCTACATTTGGAGTGCTTGCATCATCAATACCTAATTGAACGGTCGGGTTTATGAGATTGGGTAAGGTTGCATCTTCAATATGTGGAGGTGATACCGCAACTGATGCAAAATGTGAACATCCCATGTCATCTCTACAAGCTTTGACATTAAAAGTCGAGCCCAGAACTGAATCTCGTGACAATACATCTGACACCCATGAGCCATTTGCACTACCACCAGTTACATATTTAGTGCCAACCAAATAACTTCCATCTGACTGTGGAAAAGTTGAATAAATTTCAAATCGTTCAGGTTGAGCCTCTGTAGAAGCTGATGATAAATAATCAAATGTGATTTCAAAGGTAGATGAATCTTGACCCCACACTGCATCTAAGTTAGTCGGAATCGTCAATCCCTGATCATATGTCGGTAGTTTTTGAACTTCATCACTGCAGTTACTGCTATTACAAGCTTGGATTGAATATCCATTTGGCTTAGTTGTGTCATCAATAACAAAGTTTGGCTCATTGGCCAGTTGAGTTAGTTGGTATCTAACCACTCCGTTATCATAAACAGAAATAAGGTAGTGTGTTATGCCCCATCTAGGGTCATCATGGCCGTCACTGTTATCCCATGTGAGGTATCTCTTGCCAGAGGGCAAATCTTCATAAACCTTGAAAGAGTCCACAGTATTAGGTAAACATGAGTCTGCAGCATTTAAAGTCGCAGAACCATTGCTGTTGTAGATCGGACAAGTTGGCATTGGAGTTAGTGGGTTTCCAGTTGGGTTTGGGATCACACTCATGTTATTTAGCACTGGTGCCACATTATCTGTAACTCCAGAATATAAATGATTGCACAACAACTTATTCGACTCTTCAAAAGAAGTTAGTTTGGGACGGTATTCAGGGCTCGATGCGGGTTGGATCTCGTACAACGCAGGATTATTATCCAAGTTTAAAAACTGGATTGGTCGTGAAGGCTGTAACTTAGTCATTTGAGTATTTTGAATCGTTAAGCTACAAAGCCCTGGGATTTCATGCAAATTTTGATCAGTTGTAAAGTTACCACCTGATACATTCAAATTTGCTAAATCTGGTATTCCAGCAAATTTTCTGACGTTAGTTACATTTGAATTAATGGCATTAATGGTTTTAATACTTACACCATCAAACAGTTGAACTAATGCATTATCTATTGTTTTTGTACCTGTTGGTTCGCCATCAACATCAAAACTTGTTGAATTATCACTTAATATCAATGTTTCAAGTGGTAATGTTGGGATGTAATTAGTTCCAGATGAGCTTATGCTGTTTTTACTTAAATCGATATAATCCACAGTCTCAGGAAATTCTGGGATATTGCTCAAGCCCATCTCAGACATTTTTAATGTACTTAAACTATCAAAGTGATCATTTACTATCTCTAAGCCTGTTAAATCAATGTTTGGGTTTTTGCTGATATCTAAGGTTTGAAGTAAATCAAGGTCTCCTATTTCTACAATATTAGTTAACAGTGGATTGTCACTGATATCTAATGATGTTAAGCCTGTTAAAGACAACATATTCACAATATCGTAGTTACTGTTTACATGAGACAAGCCGCTTGAGCTACAGTCTAGTATGGTTACATTGGCCAATAATGAATTGTCACAAACTTTGTTCCCGCCAGTTGAACAACTGCCGCTGCCACTGGGATCTGTTCCACCAGCTATTAAACATTGATATAAAGCAGAATTGGGGTCAATCGTTCCAACTGTACCTACTTGCGGCTTGCTATTCCCACCTTGATTCTGACTCCATGGACCATTCTGATTACCGCCACCCATAATGATTACATTGCTTTTATTCAAAGCTGAGCTTTGTGCTGTATTAGAGCTTTCATCCTCTGTATAAGTGGCCCTGACTTGTACTTCATAATTGCCTATTTCAAGTCCCCTGAGTCTGAGCTTTTGATGTTTCTTAGGCTTGCCATTGTTTTTGAATTTTGCTTTGACTTTGAATTTTTCGTACGTTGCGCCATCTTTGGACAGAGCTATTTTGTAGTGTTTCAGGATTAAGCCACTGTTTTCAGGTAAATCTACAGGACGTTTCCATTTAATGATGAGGTTTTGGGTGTATTTACCGTCTATGATTTTGCCTTTAAATTTAACATTTCTTGGTACCGGTAAGTTTGAATCACCACCTGATTGTGTACAGTTTGATCCACAGGCACCTGAATCTGTTAACTCACCCGATGAACGGGGTTGTGGTTGTTCTAGTTGCCATATCCTTATACGGTTTTCAATTTCTGCAGCATCATAGTAACCTTGTTCTGTCATCACATCGGTGACGATTTGGTCTCGCACTGAATCGGGTACAATGATTTCATCAGCAAATGATGATAACGAAATAAATGAAAGTAAGATGAGTGCAAATAGTTTTGTGAATTGGGTTTTTGGTTGTTGTGCCATTTTCTGTCCTGTTGAAACTGTCATGTGCGGAAATCCTGATGTGTTATTATTCTGTTTTTTTTAAGTGTGCTGCCATTATCTAATTCAGGTTCTCAAAACATGAGAATTGAGAGCCATTATTTATATACTCGTAAAATCAGATAAAATCTTGTCAAAATATTTTAATAATCCATTAAATAGGTTCCTGAATGTACTTTAACATCAGTGTTTATTGGGATATCAGACATGTTATTCAAAGAAAAATATTTTTCAACCTTTCTGACGAACTATTTAGTAATTAACGGGGTTTTGATTGATTTTTATTTAAAATTACAAACCTTTAGGTTGATTATTGTCAGTTTGGTTCGTAAGAAGTGGCCTCTGCATTATTCCGGATGGCATTGGATTTAGTGATGGGATGTGCTGATGATCTCTGTTGGTTATAATGGCTGCATCTTACATTTTTAGTTTTATCCGAACCTGTTAAACAAATGCCTATTCCGCTGATATACAGCCCACATTATTCGTATCAATTCCCTGAAAATCATCGGTTTCCGATGAGTATGTTCAGCTCTCTGAAGGCTTAGTTGGATCAGCACGGATTTACTCAGCATGACAATGTGTGTCGGCC
>JBPOFV010000327.1:0-3350 GCA_051252335.1 Marinicella sp.
GCCCAAAGCAGGAGTTATGAATACCGTATTTTAAATCGCAATGTCAGACCAGCGATTGAACGCCATCATTTGACATGGATTCTACAGCCGTTAGATTATCATGCCATGCATAATGCTGCACAACACTTATTGGGTATTCACGATTTCAGTGCTTTCAGATCCAGTAAATGTCAGGCACATAACCCAGAACGTCATTTACAGCATTCAGAAGTGAGTAAAGAAGGGAATATTGTTATATTTAAATTTACTGCCAATGCTTTTTTGCATCATATGATAAGGAACATTGTAGGCACCTTATTAAAAGTTGGGAAAGGCGAACAGCCTATTGAATGGGTCAAGCAAGTATTGAGCAGTAAAGACAGGACTCAAGCAGGTATGACGGCACCACCGAATGGGTTAACATTTACCAATGTCACTTATGACGATGAATATGGCATTCCATCCAATGACTAAGATACAGATAAAATATTGTGGATTGCGAACCACAGCAGATATTTTAGCAGCAGCAGAAGCAGGTGCAACTGCTGTTGGTTTTGTGTTTGTCAAAAAAAGCCCGCGGTATATTTCAACAACAGCAGCCATTCCATTGGCCTGTTTGGCTAAAAAGCATAAATTGATCACTGTGGCCTTGTTTGCTGATCAGGACGCACTCCTGATTAAACAGGTGATAAACGCTGTTAACCCTGATGTTTTGCAATTTCATGGTAACGAAGATGCTGTGTTTTGTGAACAATTTTCAAGACCCTATTGGAAAGCAATTCCTATGCTGACTGACATTGACTATTTACAATATATCAAGCAACACCCAAAAGCTGAAGCATACTTGTTGGATGCCTTTGGCAAGCAACAATCAGGTGGTTCAGGTAAGACATTTAATTGGTTTGAGTTTCCCTCAAACCTGCGAAACAAGCTAATTTTAGCCGGTGGGATCAATGCTGAAAACGTGGTTGCAGCAGTGGCTGCCACAAAGGCTCAATTTATTGATACCAGCAGTGGCATTGAATCGAAGCCTGGCGTAAAATCCAAATTAAAAATGTTGGCATTAGCTGATAACATCAATCAACCAATAAACACCCACAAGTTATGACTATTAAATATTCCGATTATCCCGATTCCAAAGGACACTTTGGCCAGTTTGGTGGTGTATTTGCCAGTGAAACACTGATGCATTGCCTTGAAGAATTGAATCATGCCTATAAGCGATTAAAAACGGATGATGCCTTTTTAGCTCAATTCAATCATGATTTGGCAGATTATGTTGGTAGGCCTTCACCGCTATATTTGGCAGAACGATTATCACGAGAAACAGGTGGCGCTAATATATGGTTAAAACGTGAAGATTTGAATCACACCGGTGCACATAAAATCAATAACACGGTGGGTCAAATACTGTTGGCCAAAGCCATGGGTAAAAAAAGAATTATCGCAGAAACGGGCGCGGGTCAACATGGAGTCGCCACGGCCACAGTAGCTGCCAGAATGGGTTTAGAATGTGTGGTCTATATGGGTGAAGTCGATATAGCACGACAAGCCATCAATGTGTATCGCATGAAGCTTATGGGAGCAGAGGTACGAAGTGTAGATTCTGGTTCAAAAACGTTGAAAGATGCATTGAATGAAGCCATGCGTGACTGGGTTACTCATGTTGATGATACCTTTTATATCATTGGAACGGTTGCAGGACCTGACCCATACCCACAAATGGTCAGAGATTTTAATTCAGTGATTGGCAAGGAAGCAAAAAAACAATTTTCTCAAAAGGTAGGTGGGTTGCCAGATGCTTTGGTGGCATGTGTGGGCGGAGGGTCCAATGCCATCGGACTTTTTCATCCCTTTTTAGATGATGCCTCAGTTGCCATTTATGGCGTAGAGGCTGGTGGGCATGGTTACTTAACAGGCGAACATGCCGCTTCTATAACTGCTGGTAAGGTCGGTGTATTACATGGAAACAGAACTTATGTGATGTCAGATGATCAAGGTCAAATCATCGAGACTCATTCAATTTCAGCTGGATTAGATTACCCAGGTGTAGGTCCAGAGCATGCTTTTTTAAACGAAACAGGACGTGCAAATTATGTCACCATTAATGACGATGAAGCCTTGGCTGCATTCCATCAGTTAACTCGTGTTGAAGGCATATTACCGGCCTTAGAAAGTGCCCATGCTGTGGCCTATGGAATCAAGCTAGCAGCCACCATGTCGACTGATCAAAACATCATCGTAAACTTATCGGGTCGCGGTGACAAAGATGTTCACACCATTGCAGCATTAGAAGGAGTAACTGTATGAATTTACTCTCAGCAACATTTAAGCAATTGGCTGGAAAAAAAGCCTTGATACCTTTCATCACTGCAGGGCACCCAAAACCTGAACTGACAGTTGGTATCATGCATGAGTTGGTTAAAAATGGTGCCGATATCATCGAACTGGGAATGCCGTTTTCCGATCCTATGGCTGATGGGCCAGTGATTCAATTGGCTTCAGAGGAAGCTATAAAACAGGGGGTAGGAATTTCTCAAGTAATTGCTATGGTTAAAGAATTTAGGCAAGAGAATCAAAACACACCCGTGGTGTTGATGGGTTATTTAAATCCTGTGGAGTGTATGGGCTATGATTTATTTGTTTCCCAAGCACATGAGGCTGGGGTCAATGCCTTGTTGTTGGTTGATAGCCCACCAGAAGAGTCAACAGACCTGCTGACTCGGATGCAAAAAGCAAGTTTAGATCAAATTTTTCTCATTGCACCGACTACAACAGACCAAAGAAAACAAATGATCTGTGAGCATGCTGCTGGATTTGTCTATTACGTGGCGTTAAAAGGAGTGACGGGATCAGCTGATTTAGATGCTGGTGCAGTAAATTCAGATATAAAAAACATTAAAAAATATACCCATTTACCTGTTGCTGTTGGATTTGGTGTCAAAGATGCCACTTCAGCTGTGGCCGTAGCAGCAGAAGCAGATGCTGTGGTTATTGGCAGTGCTTTGGTGGAGTTGTTAAGTACATGCGAAACTCATGATGCAGCAAGTCAGACGATATCAGAGTTCATCAAACCTATCAGAATTGCTTTAGATTCGCTATAATTGATCGACTAACTAAATTTCTTCGGAGTTTTATACATGAGCTGGTTCCAAAAAATAATGTCACCAAGAATTAGAACCGAAGGTGGTAATAAAAAGAAAAATATTCCTGAGGGGCTGTGGGGCAAATGCAAAGAATGTGAAGCAGTGTTGTACCAGCCAGAGAGTTTAAAACAAGGGAAAGTGTGTCCCAAATGCGGTCATCATGAATCTTTATCTGGGCGAGAACGTATTGAATTTTTTCTTGATGATGCACCCATGGAAGAAATT
>JBPOFV010000328.1:0-3349 GCA_051252335.1 Marinicella sp.
CCTATAAGACTTGTGGTGGACAGCTACATGATTCTAATATATTGTCCTTTATGGGCAACCACAATTCTTTTGTAACCATATTGGAGATGGCCAGTGAGGCCAGTAAGAGGGACACCATCAACCACAACCACGAATATTTCGTGAAGCTGCGGGTCAATTTAATTCATCATTTGGTCGAACATGCCAGTCAACGATTTATAGACCACATTGAGGATGTGTACGCAGGGCGTTTAAATCAAGCATTACTAGAAGATGGCAGTGTGGCCAACATCATCATCAAGACTTTTAAACAAGTCGGATATCAATACGTTTTTAACCACCAGGAGGTGCAAGACCTCGAATTGCAAGGACACCGCATCATCACAGGGTTATTAGATATTTATTTGCGACTGTTGTTATTGTCTGATGTTCAGTTTACCCAATTGGTGTCTGGTATCAATAAGGGCATGAGTTATGAGGCCTTGTTGTTAAATCGAATCGATGTAAAGATCATCAAGTCCTATGTTAAAAATGTGCCTACTGAGAATCCTGATCGATCGTTGTGGGAGTTTTATTACCGCTGTCGAATGGTACAAGATCATATCAGCGCGATGACCGATCACAGTGCTTTGGATGAATATAAATTATTAACTGTATCTAACTGAACTTAGTTCACCTGACACAAAAAAAGGCCAGTCACAGACTGGCCTTTAGCTTTAACGAATTCAATCTTAGGGTTATTGCTCAAATCCATTTGCGAATATGATGTCGTCACTAACTGTTCCACAAGTGCCACCTGGAACGAAAATACATTCTACCCACTCAGGGTGATCCACGAATGGGTTACGATTTTCTTGTAATGCGAAGACCTCATCGTTTCTGAGTAACTCGATTTCATCAACAGGGTCAAACTCATGCCATTCAAGTAACACAGACAATAAACCCATGTAAGGTTGATTGGTATTAATGAGTGAGGCATTATCAGTTAAAATCAAATCAACTTCACCTGAAGGTATGCCGCTGGGGTCTGCTGCCAAATCATCATATCTGACATCCATATAAAACATGGCACGTGCTATATCACCCTTGCGAGCATCCCAAACTTCAAAGACATCATCGCCATCATTATTATCTTCATACCAGTTAGAATTTCCAGGATAAGTACCTGAACCGCCACCTTGGCCATTGTAGTCATCTGTGGGCATTTCAATACAGTCTGAATTGACTGCAGGGTTACAATAATCAAAGTAATTAGCGTCTCTGTTTGAATTGTATTGAATGTCTGATAACATCAGGTGATGCGCATCAGTTCTGGCTGTGTTGTCGTCACCCAATGGACCACTACCGCTGAAACCGTAAGACTGTGGCCAAGTGTGTTCGCGGTTGTAATTGCTGTTGCCGCCATTTTCTGTTGTATATGAATTATTTCTATAGACCATCCACACTTGTTCTGATACGGCAGGGTCAAGATCTACCGCAGGGTTAGGGTCTTCATCGGCAAAACGCAAAACATCCCAAGTATCAGTTGTGGAATCGGTATAGGGGAATGATTGGTGATCATCTATGATTTGGTGCAATGTCAATCTTAAAGTGTCGGCATTGGTGTCATCAACTGAATCGTAATAACCAATGATGCTGACACAGCCATCATTAGCGAATCCTGGTGATGGTGGCATAATGGCTTTGAAAGTTGCGGTATTTAAAGCACCACCAGAGCCATTTGAACAGCGACCCAATGATTCGGTCATGGCATTGCCATTTTCATCTTCATTTAATTGAGGTTGACCTGCGTTAAGTAAAGTCAAAAGCTCAGCATCATTTGTGCCGGATCCATAAACAACAGCATCCATGATGTCTATGGTGCTGATACCCATGCCAACAGGAAAATTACTAGAGTCGCCTATATATAATGCCACTGCATCGGCACCATCAGCAAGTTCATTGTTGATCACTAAGTACCCATTTCCATCTGTGTTCATACCATCTAAACTGATGGCTGCAGTAGACAAGTCTGTGGCACCGTCATATAAAACAATTGTGTAGTCTTCTGTGCTGACGTTTGGATTACCATATAATTCAATGAAATCCGCACCAGCACTAACGGTGTCTATTTCATTAATTAAGAATTGTTCAGGAGGTACTTCTCCGATTCCTAGGTTAGGTGTTGGATCACCTTCAGTAAATGTGGAACTTAAATTCTCAGAAGTTTCATCATTACCTGTAATGCCATTCCCATTGATTGTGGTTTCTGTGCCTTCTGTTAAATCTGAACGTTGAAATGAAGACCCAAAGGCATGTGCACCATTTTCAATCACTTCTTGGGAACCAATAGCTGTATCATTGGCATATGTTCCACCACCAATAGTTACTCCAGTCTTATCTACTGCTTCTGCTTGATCTCCCCATACTACATAGTCAATATCTGCAACTAAGTCGCTGATGCCATCCCAATGATAAAGGACCAAAAATTCACCGGCATTGGACAGGCCGCCTTGATTATTGATGCTGCCCGAAACGGCTTCCAACATATTGGTTGTACCATCTGATTCATTGAGCTCATAAGTGGCATTGACACCATATTCACCATTGAAATTGACACCATTGATGGCTACAGTTTGGTACTCGCCTGCTGCGATAATTGCTCCACTAGGAAATCTGGCATGAAAATCACTGCTGCTGCCACCGCCGTAATTGGCTCCTGTCGTGATGTTGTAATAAAAGTTACCTGAGCCAGTGGCATCTGTTACATAAACGTTACTGAGGTCTAAAGGTACTGCACCTCGATTATGAATTTCAAAAAACTCACCCTCTGTGGGCGTAACCACAATTTCGGTGATGATTAAATCTTCAAGACCAGCTTGAACTGAAAATGCTGTACCCATGCACAACAAAATAGTAGAAAGTTTTTTCATGGTTAATGTTCCGTCTTTTTATTCGAGCGCACATTTTACCCGTAATTCATGACAATTGTGTGATGGATTTAACAACAATAAGGATTTGTAAGACCATGCATAAAAGAAGCCGCTATGAAAGCGGCTCAATGATGCAGTTTAAGGTTTTTATTAACCTGTTGGTGTGATGAATCTATCAGCGACTGCCAACAATATGCCAATTACAATCAATATAATACCCAAAGTTTGCATCACGAAGAACAGAGGTAAGCCAATAACGATTAAGCCAAGGCCTTTAGATACAAAGTCTGAGTTGATTGGATGGCTGGAGTCGCCACCAGTTAACTGTGTGATGACTTGATCCAGACTAAGTGTCCCGGCACCTGAAAATATCAAAGGCATTAGCATGACAATAAACAACAAGGGTAGCTTGAAATTACCGGCTGCAGATGAGCTGATGGCATAGCCTTCCCACAGTT
>JBPOFV010000329.1:0-3341 GCA_051252335.1 Marinicella sp.
TCCCATGCTTGGGCACGGTGGGCACGAGCTTCCAGGATATAGCTGATGTTTGAGTTTGGGTTTTGAGTTCTCCATTGTTGAATAAAGGCATGAATGGCTTCGTAATCTGAATGGGAATTGGCGATGGCGTCGTATAAATCAAACAAAACCCAAGTCATGGTGTTGAATTGCAGCTTTTGAGTTCTGGCTTCAAAAATCAAGGCCTCTAGCTGTTTAAAATCTTTGTTATCAACATGCTTCTGGACCACATGTCTGATTTGGCTTCTTTCGTACCATTTTCCTTGGTTATTTATGACTGGTCCAGACGGATCAAAACTAACAGGTTTGTCATTTGAGTTAAAAAAATGATGATAAACCAATACCACAAAGAGCATGATTACGATGGCTGGGGTTGTTTTCATTTTCTATCCATGAATGTTTAGAGGTGAGTTGATTTTATCAAATCCACAATAATTAAGAAACCAAGTAAAAGTGCTTACCCGAATTCAGTCAACTCGTTTAAGTGTTTGAAGTAAGCATGGGTTTTATTCAGGTTTATTGTCTATTCAAACCCATGAGCAAAAATCAGGTCAATGCCTAAAGTGCCATCAGGGTTCAAGTTTTGGATTTTAACATCAGTACTTTCTGTCCAAACATACAGACCAAAATGGTTACCGTTTACTGCACTGTTTAAACGGGAGTCGGTGTTGGTGTTGCTACCAATTTCAACGATTTCTGGAGACCAGTTGAATTCCCCATCGCTATCAACTTGAGTGCCCTCAATAATTTCATTGTTAAAATCAAAACTATTGATCCAAGCCACCATGGGTTGGTTGTTGAGGATAGAGACTTGGATAAAGTCACGTTGGTTTTCGTCAATCGACACCAGTGCTCTACCACCCTCTGTCCATTGTCTGATACCGAGAGAATTGAGTTTTTGGCCATAAATACCTGACATAGATTGACTGAGGTTCTGTTCTTTCCAGAAGGTATAAATTTCTTGTGTTGATGGGTTAAAAGCTGATGTGGGAGAGACCCTGATTTGTGACAGATTGGTTGAAGTCTCAATACCATTGTGTACAAAGTATTCCACTCCTGATGTGTCAATTCTTTGGACGCGACAATTTAAATTAGGAGACGTGGTATACCAAGTAAAAATGGCACCACCAATATCATCTGTAATGAATGCAGGGAAATTGCCAAACTGTATACTACCACCGTCTAAATCAAATACAGGTATAGGATCCATACCCCAAAGTCCTGAGCCATCTAGCGCTGCAAATTTTTGCGCCCATATATGTTTAGGTGATGAAAACCCTGCTGACTCAACCATAGAAATAATGGCAGTTCCCGAATCGCTGGCTTTCAGGTCACTGACTATCAATGAACTGCCTTTTGTCATCTGCACAATACCACTGCCCCAAAGTGCTAGGCCATCGGTATCTAATTTTTGAATGATGACTTCAGCATCTTTGGTCCAGGCGACCACTACTTGGCCATCGGTCGTTCCTGTTATTTTGGGATTAGCTAAAAAACCAGTTATACCACTGACTTGAATTCCAGTAGGTCCCCACAGCAGGTCACCTGATTCACTGACTTTATTGGCTGTGATTTTCTCAGTGCCACCTTGGTCATCTCTGAAGGCTATTAGCGCATTGCCATGACTGTCTATGGCTAAGCCGTATTCTTGAGTTGAACTGTATCCACGGTCTGCAATTAAAATGCCATTGTGAGGCCATTGTTCAATGCCATTAATATCTAGTCTTTGTAAATACACATCATATCCACCCTCAGAATTGTCAAACCAACTCACATACGAACCTCCTTCATCGGTGGTGACGATTTTGGGTTGGACTTGGTCATCGCTGCGATCTGATAAGACAAGATTATTCAATGAATCATTTGACCATTGTGCATGGGAAATTAGGGGCAATAAAAGTCCTAGGATAACCTTAAACATGTTTTCAAAAAAAAGAGATTAAATCCAATTGAGTTTAGCACAATTGGACCTTCTGTGAGGCTGGTCACTAAAAGTCGTGTTTCATAGGGATGATTCATACTTTCGATGAGACCATTTACAAATTTAATTGTGATCTAGCAACATCTGTTTTGAAAGCATGACTTATGGCCTAGAGCGGCTTTCGTAAATGGGTCTAATGGCACATTGAAGTGATATTTTAGGTTGCTACACTGGCGAATAAAAAATCAGGTGTGGTATGAATTTGACAAAACTCAGTTTGAAGAATCCGGCGAGTATTGCGGTAATACTGGCACTAGTCACTTTATTTGGATACATGGCAATCAAGGATCGGCCTTTGCAATTGTTACCCAATTTATCACAACCTCAAATTTCAATTTTTAACAACTGGCGAGCAGCAGCTCCAGCTGAAATGGAATCTAACATCATCGAGCCGCAAGAGACCATTTTGCGACGCACGCCAGGATTAAAAGAAATAACCAGTAACATCAATCGAGGATTTACCAACACCACTCTGACTTTTGAACAAGACACTGATTTACAGCAAGCTTTTATTAATGTCATCAATAACCTGAATCAAGCACCTCCTTTACCGGTCGATGCCGGGGAGCCATTTGTAGCGGTTGGAGGACAAGGCCAACCGAATGTGGCCTCCATTCAAGTATATACACAGAAAGATAATTTAGATGCAGATTACACTTCTGAAAAATATGAATATGTATTTGATGAAGTGATTGAGCCCAGACTGGCAAGAATACCTGGTGTAAGTAGGGTTAATATGAACAGCCGCCGCCCAATGGAGGTCAGGATCAATTTTGACCCTTATCAAGCAGCTGCTTTGGGCGTACCAATTAACAGCATTTCTCAGTCAATTGCTGCTGCCAATGATGTATCCGCTGGTTTCGCTGATGTGGGTAGAAGACAATATACAGTTAGGTTCTTAGGTCAACATGATATT
Organism: Marinicella sp.; assembly: GCA_051252335.1. GTDB lineage: Bacteria > Pseudomonadota > Gammaproteobacteria > Xanthomonadales > Marinicellaceae > Marinicella. The sequence continues at coordinate 2,916 of JBPOFV010000329.1, forward strand.
GAGCAATTGGGTTCAATGATCGTGGCTTGGGTCGATGGTCGTCCGATTCAATTAAATGAAGTTGCTACCGTGAACAAAGTTCCCATTGATGGTTTTGGTATGAACAAAAGGAATGGCTATCCCTCTTATTACATCACTTTACAAAGTGGTACTGACTCAAACACGGTTGAAATTTTAGATGAAGTGAACATAGCCATTAAGGAATTGAATGAAGGTGCATTAGATGAAGCCGGCCTCATCATTGAATTAAGTTATGATTCATCGGTGTATATCCGCCGGGCAATTGATTTGGTGAAAAATAACTTAGGTCTGGGTGTTTTATTATCAATTGCAGTCTTGTTTTTCTTCTTACGCGATCGGCGTTCAACCTTGATCATCGCAACTTCAATTCCCGTTTCTCTGCTGGTTTCTTTTATTGCATTGAAG
>JBPOFV010000330.1:0-3337 GCA_051252335.1 Marinicella sp.
CGCTTTATCAGTCGATAGCCTTTTACCCTACAATGGATTAGGTATAATACGCGTTTTCAAAGATTAACACAGAGACATCCCTTGGGAAGCTGGATTAAAGAAAAACAACAGTCAGCCGCTTTTTTTGGCACCAATTCGACTTGGTTGGAACAATACTACGACCTCTACCTCGAAGACCCACAGTCGGTCACACCCGAGTTACAAGCCTTGTTCAAAGAATTTGATCAAGATAAGCCAGACGTCAGACATTTACCCATCATTGAAAAATTCGAACAAGCCGGTCGATTGGCGGCCAGTTCGTCAGATTCTGGTGATGCCATTCATGCCCAAAAACAAGCCGATGTCTTGCGCTTAATAAACTCTTACCGTCTGCGTGGACACCAAAAGGCCCATTTAGACCCAATCAAGTATTCAAAACGGCCTGAGACACCAGACTTAGAATTGTCATTTCATGATTTGCATGAGGCCGACATGAACACCAGTTTTAACACGGGTTCATTGGTCGCACCTGAGCAAATGCCATTGCAAGACATCATCAGTTTGTTAGAGAAAATTTACTGTCAGCATATCGGTGCCGAATACATGCATATCACAGACATCAAAAAACGTGAATGGTTACAAGCCAGATTGGAAAAGCCTGCAGGCGCATTTCCGTTTAATGATGATGACAAAAAGCAAATGCTCACCTGCTTGACCCAAGCTGAAGGTATGGAGCGTTACTTGCACACCAAGTATGTAGGACAAAAACGATTCTCCTTAGAAGGTGGTGACGCACTGATCCCACAGATGTCATTTTTGATTCAGCATTTAGGCGCACAAAAGACCAAAGAACTGGTCATAGGCATGGCCCATCGTGGTCGATTGAATATGCTGGTCAACATATTAGGTAAATCTCCAGCTGAACTATTTGATGAATTTGATGGTGTTAAAGCCGATGAATTAGACAATGTGAATTCTGGTGATGTGAAATACCACAAAGGATATTCATCGGATGTTCCCACATCAGGTGGCGATGTGCATTTAGCCATGGCCTTTAATCCTTCACACCTTGAAATCATCAATCCAGTGGTGCTGGGTTCTGTCAGAGCACGTCAAGTCAGACGTGATGACATCGAAAAAAATGTAGTCGTACCTTTATTGATCCATGGCGATGCAGCTTTTGAAGGACAAGGTGTCAACATGGAATTATTCAATATGTCCATGGTTGAGGGCTATGATGTGGGCGGAACTATCCATGTGGTCATCAACAATCAAATAGGATTCACCACCACCCATGCACTGGATAAAAAAGCTGGTATGTATTGCACAGAACTGGCGAAAATGGTGCAAGCTCCCATTTTTCACGTCAATGGTGATGATCCTGAGGCCGTGGTTTTCGCCACCAATTTAGCCGCTGACTATCGATTGGCTTTTGGTGTCGATGTGGTGATAGATTTGGTTTGTTACCGCAAGCATGGTCACAATGAAGCTGATGAGCCTTCAGCGACTCAACCACATATGTACAAATTGATCAAAGCACATAAGTCACCACGTGAAATTTATGCCGACAAACTGATCAAAACAGGTGTTATTGATGCCGCCTTTGCCAAATCATTGGTAGATCACTACCGCGATCGTCTTGACAACAAAGAAGACATCGTTGAATTTGGCCCGACACACAACAACGATAAATTTGCAGTTGATTGGACCCCTTATATCAATGGCGAGTTAACAGAACAGGTTAAAACTTCAATCACAGCTGATCGATTCACTCGCTACGGTGAAGTTATCACAACACTCCCTGCTGATTTAAAACCTCATCCCAGAGTCAATAAAATCAATCAAGACCGCATCAAGATGATGAACGGTGAATTACCCATGGACTGGGGGTTTGCAGAAACCATGGCGTATGCCAGTATATTGGACGAAGGGTTTCAAATCAGGATTGATGGTCAAGATTCTCAAAGAGGCACATTTTTCCATCGGCATGCAGTGATTCATAATGTGGACTTGAATGAAAATTACACCCCATTAAGTCAATTGGAAACCGATAAGAACAAAATTGATATCATCAATTCAGTGCTGTCAGAAGAAGCTGTGCTTGGATTTGAATATGGATATGCCACCACGGAGCCAAGATCATTGGTCATATGGGAGGGTCAATTTGGAGACTTTGTTAATGGTGCACAAGTGGTGATAGATCAATTCATATCATCAGGCGAAGCCAAATGGGGTCGTTTAAGCGGTTTGGTGATGTTTTTGCCCCATGGTTTTGAAGGTCAGGGACCAGAACATTCATCGGCCAGACTAGAGCGCTTTTTACAATTATGTGCGGTCAATAACATGCAAGTTTGTATGCCATCGACACCGGCCCAAACCTTCCACATGTTAAGACGCCAAATGTTGCGTAAAGCACGTAAGCCGTTAATCGTGATGACACCTAAAAGTTTATTGCGCCATAAATTGGCCACTTCTACCAAAGAACAATTAACCGATGGACAATTCCAAACGGTAATCCCTGATCGCAGGATCAAGAAAAAAGAGGTTAAACGCATCATATTTTGTTCTGGCAAAGTCTACTATGACTTATTGGAGCAATTAACTGCAGAGAAGAACACCACAATCGCTTTAGCCAGAGTGGAACAGCTGTATCCATTCCCGAGAAGCGCATTGACCCAAGAAATCGATGTTTATCCCAATGCCAAAGAAGTGATTTGGTGCCAGGAAGAACCCATTAACCAAGGTGCCTGGTTCCAAATCAGACATCATTTACAACATTGTATTGCCGATCGCTTTCCACTGTATTTTGCAGGCAGGAAGGGTTCACCTTCACCCGCAGTGGGCGCATTGAAAGTACACATAAAAGAACAACAACAATTAGTTAAAGATGCCATTCATGGAAAACATGGATCGGCCATAGACGCGGAGTAATAAGAATATGAGCATTGATGTAAAAGTGCCCGTTTTACCAGAATCAGTCACCGATGCGACGGTTGCCACATGGTATAAAAAACCAGGTGATTTCGTTAAAAGGGATGAGAACTTAGTTGATTTAGAAACCGATAAAGTGGTTTTAGAGGTCCCAGCTCCAGCTGATGGCGTGTTGGAATCTATTGCCGTTGAATCAGGTGAGCTGGTTGAAGCCAATCAAGTTTTAGGCGTGGTTAAAGAAGGCGATATCCCAGCTGAGAAAACTGAAGAATCCGTTGCTCCAAAAGCACCAACAGCTGCTCCAGTTAAAGCACCAGCTGCACCTGCTGAATCAAAGCAAAGTATCGACACCGGTTCAGCTGGACCTGCTGCACGCAAGATGATGCAGGAAAACAACATTGATGCCTCACAAGTCAGTGGTTCAGGT
>JBPOFV010000331.1:0-3336 GCA_051252335.1 Marinicella sp.
TGATAGGAGAGGGTCCTGCAGCACGTTCTATTAAACTGGATTTACCACCATTTACACTGGTTGGAGCCACCACTCGAGCAGGTTTATTAACCTCTCCATTACGAGACCGATTTGGAATTGTTCAGCGTCTGAAGTTTTATGAAACCGATGACCTAACTAAAATTGTGGCACGTTCGGCGAATATTTTAAATATTCAAGCCGATCAAGCCGGTTGTTTAGAAGTGGCCAGGCGATCCAGGGGTACCCCACGAATCGCCAACCGTTTATTACGACGGGTCAGAGATTTTGCTGAAGTTAAAGGCGATGGTGTGATTACGGAAAACATCGCATCAAGCGCCATGAATATGTTGCAAGTAGATCAACAAGGCTTGGATGAAATGGACCGAAAACTATTGGAAATCATCACACAACAATTTGAAGGTGGACCAGTAGGGATTAATTCATTGGCAGCAGCATTGTCTGAAGAAAGAGGAACGGTTGAAGATGTCATCGAACCTTATTTAATCCAACAAGGATTGATTGCTCGGACTGCCAGAGGTCGAATTGCAACCGCAAAAACATGGCAAACAGTAGGATTAAAACCACCAAAAAATAAACACAACCAAGATTTATTTGAGTGATCAAATAAGTAGCTATGAGTAAATATACCCACCAATTCAGAGTTTATTATGAAGACACCGATGCCGGAGGCGTGGTTTATCATGCGAATTATTTGAACTTTTTCGAACGTACGCGGACTGAATGGTTACGCTCAAAAGGTTTGCAACAAAGTCAGATGCGAGAACAATCGAATGTAATTCTGGCGATCCGTAAGATGTCTATTGATTTTATCTTACCGGCACGCCTGGATGATTTATTAACAGTCAGTACAGAAGTCATCAGTCACAGTAAAGTTGCGATGCAAGTAGAGCAAGAAATGCACGTAGGTGATGTGTTGATGGCCAAGGCACAGGTACAAATAGTCAGTTTGAATGCAGAAAAGTTCAAACCGATGCGATTTCCAACACAATATTTAGAGGAGTTATTGTTTTGAACGACAGCGGGCAATTTTATTATGAAATAATCATGAGTGCATCCATGCCAGTAAAAGTGGTGATGATCATTTTGATTTTGGCATCGGTTTGGTCATGGCTAATTATTTTTTCAAAAGGACGGGTTCTAGCCAGTGCTCAAAACAAGGCGAAGAAGTTTGAAGAGTATTTTTGGTCTGGAGTTGATCTGAATAAATTATATGACAGCATTTCTGGAAAAAAGAATTCAGGCTTGGCCAAAATTTTTGAAGCTGGATTTAAAGAATTTCAGCGCAAAAAAACCGTTTCCAAAGGTTCCATTCAATCAATTGAGGGTTCGGATCGAGCCATGAGGGTAACGCTGAATCGAGAAATAGAAGACATGGAAAGCCATTTACCAACTTTAGCCACCATCGGTTCTACCAGCCCATATATTGGATTATTTGGTACGGTTATTGGCATCATGCTGTCATTTCATGCACTTTCAGATGTGACTCAAGCCACCATCGCACTGGTTGCTCCTGGCATATCAGAAGCTTTGATCGCAACAGCAATGGGTCTTTTCGCTGCCATACCGGCGGTTATTTTTTACAATAAATACAGCGATAAAGTTGAACGGATTTATGCCCAATATGATGCTTTTAAAGAGGAGTTTTCTTCAATCTTACACCGGCAAATAGGATGACTTTATGAGGCGCCCACGTAAAGTTAAAGCTGAAATTAATGTTGTACCTTATATCGACGTGACGTTGGTTTTGTTAATTATTTTTATGATTACCACCCCATTAATGAACCTTGGTGTGGATGTCAGTTTGCCAGAGTCTGATGCGAACACCATCACCATTGAAGAAGAACCGGCAGTGGTTAATGTCACAGCCAATGGTGATTTATACCTCAGTATTGGCGGCGAATATGAACTGATAGATGCTGAAAATTTAACCAAGAAACTTCGTGCTTTTGTTAAGGTCAACGAAGAGTTGCCAATCATGATTGGAGCTGATAAATCAGTCAGTTATGGTCAGGTCTATCAGGCCATGGCCATTGTGCAACAAGCCGGAGCAAAAAAAGTGGGTTTAATCAGTGACCCCTTAAAACCGCAAAAATGATGAAGTCATGGCCACAATAAGTTTTGATCCAGAACAAAGACAAGGCCTGATTTATTCGGTCGGTTTACATCTGGGTATTGTGTTGTTGTTAATGATGTCAACACAACAAGTGAACATAAAGCCACCTAAAGGCACTGCCATTCAGGCAGAAATCATGGACTTGGATGACTACATGAAAAACATGACCAAACCCAGCCCTGTACAACCAGAACCTGTTAAAAAAGAACCGCCGCCAAAACCGGAGCCCAAAATAGCAGAACCCATTAAAAAACCGCCGGTTATTGAACCTAAACCGGTCGAAAAACCCATTGAAAAACCAGTGGTAAAACCTCAAATTGATCCGGTAAAACGCAACGAAAAAACCGAACGCCAAAAGAAACTAGAGGAAATCAGGCGTAAAAGACAAGAAGCTGAACAACTAGCGAATCAACAACCAGTGATAAAACCCACAGAAAAAGAACCAGAACAGCAAGCCAATCCAGTGGTTGGCACACCACAAGGGGATGACAACCCTATCAATAAACTCAAAGGACAATATGCCTTGGTAATTGATGCGGCTGTAAGGCGACAATGGGCCATGCCAACAAGTACTTCAAAGGCTCTGAAGTGTTTGGTTAAAGTTAAACAAATTCCAGGAGGAGGTGTTATTGATGTCTCAATAGGCTCTCCTTGTAATGCCTCGTCTGTTGTTAAAAACTCTATTGTCAATGCTGTCAAAAAGGCAGACCCCTTACCATACACTGGATTTGAGCAAGTTTTCGAGCGCGAAATAGTCATAACCTTTACCAATACGGAGAATAATTAATGAAAACAATTGCAGCCTTATTAACATTAGGAATATTGCTTTCTTTTAACACCCAGGCTCAGCTAAACATCACCATTGATGGTGGTAACGCTTCAGCATTACCTATTGCGGTGGTAGATTTTGTGAATACTGGAGACCCATTAGCCACCGATATGGCCGACGTCATCAGAAATGATTTAGCGCGATCAGGTCAGTTTAAGCCGCTGGCGAAAGACCTCATTGTTGATCAACCACGGTCCGATGCAGACCTGAACTTTGGTACTTGGCGCTTATTAGGCTCGGACTTTATTTCTTACGGTGACATCACTTATTTAGACGCCAACCGCATGGAAGTTCGATTCCGTTTGGCCTCAGTGGCAGACCAAAAACAATTGTTGGCTTTAACTTTACCATTGAATAAAGAACAGGCCCGAGC
>JBPOFV010000332.1:0-3335 GCA_051252335.1 Marinicella sp.
CCTGACAGACCAACAACCATATACTTCTGTATTTGCAATGAACAGGTCATATAGGTTCAGATATCGATCATCTACGTCTAATGACGATTTGTTGATTGAACAAATCACTGAAAATGCAAACGGAGTCGAACGGATATTGATAGATCTTAATTGGTCCGACAACGAATGGTCAGATTCTCAATGGATGGACCAAGCTGCGAGTAAATATGAATACACCAATATCAATTCTTCAGCAAATGAAACCATCATTGGCAGCGGTTTCTCGGCCTTGTTGGGGAGAGCTAAAATTACCAATGACTACAATGGAGACGGAATCAAGGAGTATTTGAGCGTTTCAGCTAGTGGTGAAAACCGCAGCCTATTGTTTTTTGATGACCAAAATATATTAAAACTGAAACTTGATTTACCAACCACTGCTAATGATGAATATATTTCAAGAGTTTTTGGTTCAAGTGACCTGACCTTGAATGGCTATACTGATTTAATTGACTCAGAAGGAATTTATAGTTGGAAAAAGGAACAATTATTGCCTGAAGTTTTTTCAATCAATAATAACAACATGTCAACATACTTTGATGTAAGCCCGTTACCATTTTCGAGACCTTCAGGATTATACAATTCTGTCATTAATGGTGAATCAGTTGTGGTTGATGAAAATAAAAATCAGTATTATCTATACGATTACAACAGAGATGGATTACAAGATGTACTCGAATACGTAACACCTAGAATATTTAATCCACATACCATTAATCTATGCTATCCATTTGATGATCCCAATGATCCAGGAGTAAATTGTAGTATTGACTATGCAAAAATTTTGATACACCTTAACACGACTCACTGTACAACCAATTCATGTACTGTTGAATTTGATGAGGGTAAAGTCATTATTGACGATTTGAATCCATATGTTGATTTAGAACGTGAAGGGACTATTTGGATGTATTTTTGGGACGATATTGTTGACATTGATGATTACAATGGCGATGGGTTTCCAGATGTTCACATTACTAGCTGGGCGAAAAATTCAATTACTCAGGAATATGATTCCACCATCAGTGGGCAAAATGATCGAATTTATTTTACAAACAGTAACACGATCAATGGCATTCCAGCTCCTTGGAAATCCCTGAAAGATTTGGGTTTGCAAAATTTCCAATGCCAAAAATATGATGCACAAAACAACGTTATCGATGTCTCATGTAATGTAATTTCTGACAGCGTGAATGATTACAAAGCCTATCACTTTACAGACATTAACGGAGATGGTCTTAAAGATTTTATTTACTATGATCGTGGTAGCCAATTCCTAAAGTCATGGAAAGTTAGGCTCAACCAAGGTGGAGACCCATTCTCTACCAACAACAATGAAAACCAGTTATTTGTGCTGGACTTTATTTCTGATGTGAATGACCCTGCCAATACTTATTCGTTGGATCAGCCTGGAGGGAATGGATCAGCTGCAGAATGTGCAACAGACATCAATGGAAATTACAGTTCACCGTCATATGCCCGTAAATGTAATCCTTTTTTTAGAGCATCCTCAGAAATGAAAGACATCGATTCAGATGGAACACCTGAGTTACTCATATCTGACTGGGATGTGAGTGATGTCAACAGTGATTCTAAGCCTGATAATATGATTTTCAATTACTGCAGTATTTTTAATCTTAAGGGGTCGAGCTATATCAGAAGAAACACTCAGCCAAATACAGAAAGTGCAACTTTACCGATATACGAAGAATATACAGTTTCCAATATCATTCCTCGTTACAGTGGGACAGGAGCTAACGAAGCAGATTTAGTTACAGAGCTACTACATGATCCAGCTTTAAATGCATCTGCATTTTATCCTTATACTGAAGAGACACAGCCCGATTATGAGGTAAATGATGCTTTTAGGGAATTCTTAGGTGATCTATTCGAAGAAGATCCTGATATGTTGACTCCAGTCACTCCAGAATGGGCCTGCTCGTATAATAGCAATGATAACATCACCTTGACCGATGGTTATATTCCTAAAGACATGTATGAAGATTTTGGATCAATGGCTGCCTTATCTGATCGAGGTCTTTATCGTCAGAATGCCATCAAGTTTGAACTGAGTCCAAATGGACATTTAAAATTAACACTGTCGAAAGAAACAGGTATTTACCGGCCATTATTCGAAGGTAGTGTTGGTGACTTAAGTGGTAACGGTATATCAGATACACTCAGTACAGTAGGTTGTTTGTTTGGAACACAGTTTTGTACCAGTATCATTGATGATTTATTCAATGGTTCAGCAATTGATGTAGGACAATGGAATGTAAATGCAAACATTTTAAAAAACTATGGTGCTCCAATAGTTGGTATGAACAAAGCTGAAATGCCGAACATGTTAACCAGTGTGACAAAACCAAGTACCGGTGAATGGGTGTCTTGGGACTACCACCCTATCTCTGCGAAAATAAACCGTTTTCCAAATTCTTCATTACCTTTATATACTTTGCCTGAAAGAGGAGATGCTTTAGAAAATGGGTACATTAATGAGGCAAACGGTATTGGCAGCCATATTTTCTTTAATTCGTCGATGTATGTGGTTTCAGAAATGCGCCAATCTAATGGCTTAAAAAATGACTTTGGTGATCAGTACAATACCATCCAATATGGCTATAAAGAAGCTGTTTATAATTTACAAGGCCGAGGCTTTCAAGGGTTTCGAGAAATTACCACGGATTATTTACCCATGGTTGATTCGGAATTGAATAAAACACGCTCAATTTCGACTTTTCACCAAGTCTTTCCATTGGCTGGAAAACTTGAATGGGTAGAAAATTACCAAACAGTAAATAATGAATTAAAAAGAATTCAAAGAACAGATTATTCATGGTACAAAAATCAAAATTTCAGTAATTCTGGAAATGCTCAAGTCATATACCATCCTGTTGAATCAATCATTACTCACTCTTGGGATTACGATGAAAATGGCAATGATGAGTTGCTGGCAGTGCAATCTCAATGGTTTGATGAAAATTACTGCTCGAATGTAACTACTGCTTATGATGACTATGGAAATAGTTTGTGTTCTAGATCATCAACGACTGAAACATTGTTGGTAAAAGATAAGTCAGGTAATAAGTTGGCTGATAAAACGCTAGTGACTACGGTTGAAAATGTAAAAGCAACTGAATATTACACTGCTGAAGTAACTGGCGGGAAATGGTGGGTTGATAAATTAAAGTCTACAACCGCTGTAACTGTCATTTATGAAGCAGGATCATTTGATAAACCTTATGGCTCTTCATCTGGATTAATTAGGAATGTCAAATCTTTATTATTCTGGTCAGACG
>JBPOFV010000333.1:0-3320 GCA_051252335.1 Marinicella sp.
ATATTGGGCCATACCGTTCCAGCTTTAAGAGAGTTGAAGAAAGAAGGTGAAACGGGTCGTCGTAAAACCACCCAGTACACACGATATTTCACCATTATCTTAGCAGCTGTTCAATCATTCAGTATCACATCAGCATTACAAACATTTGATGCTGCAGGTGGTATTGCGGTGGTGCCACAACCTGGCTTCGGATTTTTGTTTACGGCCACTGTTTCTTTGACAGGTGGTACCATGTTCTTGATGTGGTTAGGTGAACAAATTACCGAACGTGGAATTGGTAACGGTATCTCATTGATTATTTTTGCTGGTATCGTGGTTGGATTACCGGGTGCTGTATATTCTGTTTTCCAATCAATTGCTGATGGCAATATGAATGCACTGGTTGGCTTATTGTTGATGGTTGTTTCATTGGCATTAACTGCATTCATCGTTTTTGTTGAACGTGGCCAAAGACGTATAACCATGCAGTTTGCTAGACGTGGTGGTAGAGCAGGTACACAAGCACAAACTTCTTATTTACCATTGAAAGTTAATATGGCAGGTGTGATTCCAGTTATTTTCGCCTCTTCATTGGTACTGTTCCCAAGTACGATCGCAAGTTTTGTCGGTCAGAGTAAAGGATTTGAATGGTTAACTGACTTGTCTCAACAATTGTCACCAGGTAACACTTTATATATGATTTTCTTCGGTGTGTTGATTGTCGGCTTTGCCTTTTTCTACACAGCCTTGACTTTCAACTCAGATGAAACAGCAGATAACTTAAAACGACAAAGCGCTGTTATTCCTGGAATCAGACCTGGTAAACAAACATCTACATATTTGGATGGCGTGTTAACTCGAGTGACATTTTGGGGTTCTTTATACTTGTTAGGTGTAAGTTTGTTACCTGATGTTATTGGTCAGTTCATCACCATTCCATTCGCATTAGGTGGAACTGGATTGTTGATTGTGGTAGTTGTTGCTATGGATTTTATGGCGCAATTACAAAATCATTTGGTGTCTCAACAATACGATTCAGTGTTGAAGAAAACCAACATTAAAAATTACCGTCGGTCTTCGAAGATTCGCAGGTAAGATCTCAACCCTATTTAACAGATGCCATTGTTTGAAAAAATGATGGCATTGCTTTATTGGTTGATATATAATTTGCGCCCTTTCGTGTTGGCGCGAAAATTTAAGGTCTATGACCTTTTTATAGTAATAGAAAGAGTAAATGGTTGATTTTATTGGTCAAACATAAGCTTTTTTGAGGATTCAGGAGTAAAAAATGGCTCGTATTGCGGGTGTAAATATACCAGTGCATAAACATGCTTGGATTGGCCTGACCAGTATATATGGTGTAGGTCGTACCAGAGCATATGAAATATGCGAAAGTGCAGGCGTTAATCCAGCTCATAAAATTGGGCAATTGGAAGAAGACGCATTAGATAAGCTTCGTGCAGAAGTGGCAAAATTTGATGTTGAAGGTGACCTTCGTCGAGAAGTCGCTATGGACATCAAACGATTAATGGATTTAGGTTGTTATCGTGGTTTGAGACACAGAAGAGGATTACCTGTTCGTGGACAAAAAACTAAGAATAACGCTCGTACCCGTAAAGGTCCGAAAAAACCAATTAGACGTTAATTGATCCATTGAATATCATTAGCGATATCAGATTAGAGAATTGTAATGGCAAGACCACAAAAAACTAAAAAGAAAATTAAAAGAACTGTTGTTGACGGCATCGCGCATGTACACGCGTCTTTCAACAATACCATCATCACGATCACTGACAGACAAGGTAACGGACTGTCATGGGCAACGGCTGGTGGGTCTGGATTTAGAGGTTCAAGAAAAAGTACCCCATTTGCTGCACAGGTAGCTGCTGACAGAGCAGGCCAAGTGGCTAAGGAATACGGTATGAAAAACATTGAAGTTCGAATTAAAGGTCCAGGTCCAGGCAGAGAATCATCTGTAAGAGCATTAAACGCCTTAGGTTTTCGTGTAACTAACATCATTGATATTACACCAATTCCTCACAATGGTTGTAGACCACCGAAAAGACGTAGGGTGTAAGGAGATATAAAATGGCAAGATATTTAGGTCCAAAATGTAAATTGGCACGTCGTGAAGGCGTCGATTTAATGACTAAAAGCCCAGCTCGTGCAATGGAGACCAAGTGTAAACTTGATGTGGCTCCAGGACAGCACGGTTTAGCTGGCAAAAGAAACAAGCCTTCTGATTATGCTTTACAGTTACGCGAAAAACAAAAAGTTCGCAGAACATATGGTGTATTAGAGAAGCAGTTTGTTAACTACTACAAGAAAGCAGCTAAACAGAAAGGTGCAACTGGTGAAAACTTGTTGAAACTTTTAGAGTCTCGTTTAGATAATGTCGCTTATCGCATGGGTTTCGCTGTAACCAGAAATGAAGCTCGCCAATTGGTGAGTCATAAATCTATTTTGGTTAATGGCAAAGTATGTAACATCCCTTCATACCAAGTTAAAGCAGGTGATGAAGTTGAAGTTCGTGAAAAATCTAAAAAGCAATTGCGCATTAAACAGGCATTAGAGCTTTGGGGCGAAATGAATTTATTCGCTGATTGGGTAACTGTTGATGCAGCAAAAATGATGGGTCAGTTTAAATCTGTACCAAATCGTGATGATTTACCTGCAGACATCAACGAAAACTTGATTGTTGAGCTTTACTCTAAATAATAACCCTTAACTAAAGAGATAGAATATGTCTGATATATTAGCTAAATTACTTCGCCCTCGTGTGGTTGAAGTAGATGAACGCTCTGATTACAGCGCAAAAATAATCATTGAACCTTTAGAAAGGGGTTTTGGACATACCATTGGAAATGCATTCCGCAGAATTTTGCTGTCTTCAATTCCTGGATGTGCCATCACTGAAGTCAATATCGATGGTGTTCAACATGAGTTCTCAACCTTAGAAGGTGTTCGAGAAGACGTTGTTGAAATACTGTTGAATTTAAAAACATTGTCTTTCATGATGCCAGATCGTGATGAAGCTGAGATTTCAATCAATGCCACAGGCGGTACTGTAACGGCTGCTGATATTCAATTACCTGAAGGTGTTGAAGTGGCTAATCCTGAGCAAGTGATTTGTAACTTAGATAAAAAAGCTTCAATCACCATGCGCATGACTGTTGAAAAAGGTGTTGGCTATGAGCCATCAACCAATCGCATGTCAGCTGAAGAATCTAGACCTATTGGTCAATTGGTACTTGATGCCAGCTTCTGTCCAGTAAGACGTGTTTCATACGATGTTGAAAATGCTCGTTTGCACCAGAAGACTAACTTAGATAAGTTGATCC
>JBPOFV010000334.1:0-3317 GCA_051252335.1 Marinicella sp.
GAACTGAAGACAATGCCATATCGCGTTTTTGGGTTTTTTTGGCTTTAGCGGCATTCATCAAAATTTGGCGCATGGCTTGTGCCGCAATACAAAAAAAATGTTTTCGACTGTTGGCTTGCACCCCGTATCTTTTGAGTTTTAACCAAGCCTCGTTCACCAAAGAAGTGGTGTTTAAGGTGGCATTGACGTCAAACTGCTTGCGGCGCAATCCAGCAGCTATGGCTTTTAAATCTGGATAAATCACAGGAATCAATTGATCCAAGGCTTGTTGCTCGCCAGCAGCTGCCTGCTCAATCAATACAGTGACTTCAGGTTGATTCATATACAGTTTTTCTTTGATTCATATTGACAGCTCTCTTTAATTAACAGCATAAATGGATGAGAACCATTAATCAAGATTAAACCTTCAACTTGAACCAATGATTTATGATGTCAATTGAAACTCTATTTCTGTCTTGCTAAACTAAAATCAGCCATTCACTTCTAATCACAAATGACAATTAATTCAGCGCAACGCAATTGTCCAAACAGCAAACACAAGATGGATCCCGCTTTGTGAACTATCGACTGATGTAATTTTCCATGCTCACTACTTAGGTTTATCATTAAAAAGCAATTATGAGTGAACATTTAAATATAGATTTCACTAAGAACTTAGTCATAAAAACTGCTGAGATGAACTGGTCTCCTAGCCCATCACCCACAGTATTCAGGAAACGATTGGCAAGAGAAGCCGCAGAATCAGGTCATGCCACCAGTGTGGTTAAATATGAACCAGGTGCCAGTTTTGCAGCTCACAAACATCCTAAAGGTGAAGAAATTCTGGTATTAGAAGGGGTGTTTTCTGACGAACACGGTGATTACCCAGCTGGCACTTATATCAGAAACCCAGATGGCACTTCACACACGCCTTACAGTAAAGAAGGTTGTGTATTGTTGGTTAAACTGTGCCAATTTCAACCCACAGATTCAAAGCAAGTGCGAATTAACACCAACACCACAGCTTGGCGTCCTGGTATAGGCGGCTTGGAAGTGATGCCGCTACACAGTCACCTTCATGAAAATACGGCTTTGGTAAAATGGCCCAAAGGTGAAGTGTTTCAACCTCACACTCACTTTGGTGGTGAAGAAATATTTGTCTTGTCAGGTACCTTCAAAGATGAACATGACACCTACCCCAAAGGTACTTGGCTACGCAGTCCACACCTCAGCAGTCATCACCCGTATGTCGATGAAGAAACAGTTATCTGGGTCAAGACTGGGCATTTACCTTTGGCAAGTACAGTTAAATAGCAAAATGAATTATCTACACGTCGACTTCGCTTATTGAACGAATCACTGCTGGTTGAGCGTAGTCGAAGCCCTCTGTAAATTATATTAATAGGACAATGGTCTTCAGTACAGTCATACCGCCAAAAGCCATTAACAAACCACAGAGATTTTAAGAATGTTGAAATTTGCCTGAAATAAATTCAGTCTGTGTTTTTATTAATTCTAATGAATTTGCATGATTTAATAATGAATCCCCGGTCTCCAACTGTATGGTCCTTAAGGCAGCCTCAGGATTTCAGTAGTGAGATATTAGCAATTTTAGGAGATTCCTCGGCTCGCCTCTGGCTCACTTCGGAATGACACATTCTTGTTATTTTTCAACCCGCCAACCACTGCAAAATAATACCTGTTAGCATCGCAGCTGAGGTGCCGATTACATAACCGAAGACAGCCAGTAAGACGCCTACAGGGGCCAAAGCAGTATGAAATGCGGATGCCACTACTGGCGCAGAAGCGGCGCCACCAACATTGGCTTGGGATCCAACAGCCAAGAAAAATACCGGTGCTTTGATTAATTTACCCACCACCAATAATAGTACCGCGTGGATTCCAATCCAAATACCGCCGATTACAAAAAGGAAAGGTTTTATTTCAGTGACATCCATTTTTAAGCCAATGGTGGCTACCAAAATATAAACAAACAATGAACCCATCCCTGAGGCGCCAACACCTTCAAATTTTCGTGCTTTGGTAAACGACATCAACACCCCTCCAATGGTAGCCAAAATAACCAACCAGAAAAATGTTGAGTGCAGATTTAATTCAGCCAATACGGGTAAATTTTCTTTAATCGCAGGGCCTAACCAGTTGGCTATGGCATGAGCCAGGCCGGTGATCCCAAAGGCAATAGCAGCCATGAAAACCAAATCAGGCAAAGTCACGGCCTTGGCATTCTCTTTCTGGAAAGTCTCCATTTTTAATTTAATGCGTTCTATGGCTGAAACGTCAGCACCTGTTCTGGCATCAATTTTAGCTGACCGTGCAGCCATCAACAAAAGAATAGCCATCCAGATATTGGCCCAAACCACATCAATAGCCACCATTTGCGTGAAGGCAGAATCCGAAACTTCCCAAACCTCTTTCATGGCTGCTTGATTGGCACCACCACCGATCCAAGAACCCGCTAAAGTGGTCATACCACGCCATATATCTTCAGCACCTGAAGCGGCAAAAGCATCGGGAAACATGGCTCGAGTTGCCAAAAATGCCACCGGTGCTCCTATCACTATGCCCAAGGTACCTGTTAAGAACATGATTCCGGCTTTGGGCCCCAATCTGATGATGCCTTTTAAATCCACACTGATGGTTAACAGCACCAAAGCAGCTGGTAGCAAATAACGTGATGCCATGTAATAAAGTTGAGAATTATCGGCATCAACCAAACCAAAAGTGGTCAGAAATGAAGGCAATAAATAACACATCAATAGTGCTGGCACATAGGTGTAAAATTTGACTAATATCGGATTTTTGCTTTGTTTGGTATAGAAAACCAAACCCAATATGAGGGCCAAAACACCAAAAAGAACGGCATCACTTTGAATGAGATAATTGTGTTGTTCTGAATTCATTTGTTAATCCTGGACTGCAGAAAACAATTAGTTTACCAGAACAAGAATCAAACTTGGTTGCAAAGCTGAATATATCAAATGAGGCATGATTTATTTGTTCTATTGAACAGGTGTACTTCGGCTCCGCTCAGCACGTGACATTCCATTGACTTCGGCTTCGCTCAGCACGTGACATTTCATTTACTTCGGCTCCGCTCAGCACGCGACATTCCATTGACTTCGGCTCCGCTCAGCACGCGACATTCCATTGACTTCGGCTCCGCTAAGCACGTGACATTTCATTGACTTCGGCTCCGCTCAGCACGCGACATTTCATTTACTTCGGCTCCGCTCAGCACGTGACAGTTCATTTACTTCGGCTCCGCTCAGACAGCCACATTACATTCACATAGGCTCCGCTCAGAACGAGACATAAAA
>JBPOFV010000335.1:0-3313 GCA_051252335.1 Marinicella sp.
CCACCACGCCGCGCATTGCCTACTGAGTTAAATACCGCATCAACTTCAAAATGACCGGCCTTGGGAATAATGTCTAAATTCAACTGCCATCTATGCGGTTGAAGAACCAAAGATCCAGAAACATTCAGTACATTGGATTGACTGGCAAAATTACCAACCACCATTCCCGGTCCTTGGGTATCAAAAGTCACTGTAACAGTCCCTAAATCTATTTGACTGGGTTGTGTCATCTTAAAGTCTTGTAGTGTTATTTGGCCTTCAATTCGGTTGAACCCACCGGTTTTATCATATTCAACATGATTTAGATTCACACCTGCAAAGCCAGCCATTTGACCATAACGCATTTGCAAAAATGGTTTGATCAATTGCCAGTCTAAATAGCCTTTGATACTGTCAAATGATTGTCTATCTGCTGTCAATTTTCCCAGACCAAAGGTTAAGTCATAATGTTCTTTATATACCCTGACTTTACCACCCACACCATTATATGAATTTGGATAAAGTAACCACTCTGCATTTCCCAAAGGGGCTGACATATAACTCAAAGAATCGGCACTGCCTTTAACTGCACTGCCACTAATCCCATTCAACTGAACTGGTTTAATATGTGGCTGAATATGGTTGTAATAGAGCTTTAAAGGTGTCACTGCAATAGCAATCACGCCTATTATCAGTAAAATAAATATCAACTTAATCAGCTTACCTAATCTATCGCTTCCACTCATCATAACTTGACTATCCTCATTCTAATATTCGTTAAACCGATTGATGAATCAACCACATTCACATCAATTTGATCCACTTGTATGGCATATTGACGCGCAATTAACTGTAACCAATCAATCACAGTATCAAAGGGCGCACCCTGTAACCAAATGGTTAAACTGTTCTCATCTATTGGCTCAATTCGATTAACCAAATCTTGTAAGTTCACTGCTCGTAATTGCTGATCTACCCAAGCCGAAAAAGTCATCCCAGTTGGCATCGGCTTGTATTCAACTGCTTGTGCACTTACAGCAGAACCAGTTAACACTTGCATTTGTTGTAATTGTTGTTGCAGCCTGTTTTTTATATCAACTTGGCTGGTTATGTGTTTACTCACAGGTAAATATACCAACACCCAAATCAAGGCAAGTATCACCAACAATGTTCCCGTACGCAACAAACGCTGTTCATTGGCGGTTAAATTTTGAAACCAATTTTTCATCGAGGCACCATGGTAAGTATGGATTTAAAAATTTGATCATCACCCAATTCATTCACCCCAATTTGGACGGTAAATTGACTGGCATTATTTTGTAACAGCTGATGGAATCCATTTATCACAGTCATGCTTGGTGCCACAATTTGTAATTCAATTTTTTGATCCACCATTCGCAACCCAACCAATTTGACTACCTTTTGAGTTTGCAGAGACTTGCCAATTTGGTCAACTGCATCAATCAGTATATTGGGTCCAGTGGCTGACTGTGCATTTTGAATTTTCAATCTTGATTGCAATGCAGCAAACGGATCAACTAATTCCGCTTGGACAGCATTGGGGTAATTTTGTCTGAACAATTCTTTTTGTTGGTTACTTATTTCTTCAATCGATTGATTTAATGAAATCCATTGAATGGATTGAATAACTACCCAGCTAAGTAACAACACTGCAATTAACCCATACACTGATTTCCAACTGTTAGCCTGTTCCTCACTTTCCTGATTTTTAACTTCATCAATGTATAAATTGATGTTGGTGTTATTGAGTAATGTCTGACAACAGATGGTCTCATTCAAACTTTCTTCAATGGGCAGTGCTGTATAATTGATCTTGGATGTTTGGTTGCAAACTATGGCTTTCATGTCTTGTGCAAAAACAGGTAACAATTGTTCAATTTGGTGGTTAGCAACTCGCATGGATTGTCCAACACCAATATTTAGCAACGAACTTTCTGCGTCACTCCAAATATTTACCTTGTTTTTGTGTTGTGGAACCCAGTTAACTTCGCTGTGGATAGAACCAACAGTTAATTGATGTGTCGCTAAAATCTGCAGCAGGTGATCCAAATGTTTTTTCTCAATGGCAATCACCTGTTGAGTGCCATCAGTATTGATCTTGAATGCAAAATAATTATCATCCACCTCATTGCTTAATTCTTCTTCTATAGCAAAGGGAATGGATTTATTGAGTATCTCAATGTTTTTTGACGCCACTTGGACTTGGCTGTGATAAACCCAACTTGCAGGCACCAATATAATCAGCTCTTTGGCTGACAACTTGCTGTCTTTCCAATCGGTAATAACATCTTTGGTACAAGAATTATTTTGCGCATCGTATGTATACAAGCATACTGGGCTGGCATCTTCGTCGATGCGCAAAATTGAGTTTAATGGCATGAGTTATCTTGTTAATTAAACTCGTTATTATATACCTTTTCTGTATTTTGGCATCAACCAATAAGCCAACGCAGGTAATAATAACAGAGCGCCAACCATGTTCAATATAAACATGAAGGCCAACAAAATTCCCATGTCAGCTTGGAACTGCAGATCACTGAACATCCAAGTACCAACACCAATGCCTAATGTTAAGGCAGTAAACAGTACAGCCTTTCCAGTCAGTTTCAATGTTTCCAAATAAGCATCGTACAGGTTAGAGCCCTTTTTAAGTAATGACTGTAATCGGCTGAATATATAAATACCATAATCCACACCTATTCCCACTCCTAATGCCACCACAGGTAACGTGTTCACTTTAAGCCCAATGCCTAAAAATGCCATTAACGCATAGGCTAATATTGAAACCAATGCCAAAGGTAGAACGATACTGATGGTACCAGTGATCGATTTAAAGGTTAATAAGCACAATAAAATGATGGCTCCATAGACCATAATTAACATCGGCATTTGTGCTCCTTTTACCACATCATTGGTAGAAGCCATCACACCGGCATTACCCGTTGCGAGACGAAATTTCACTTCACCTTCATTCAGCTCACCATCATCATTCATCTCTGGTGGTGATTCTTGTTGATATGCTTTAACCGCAGCAATCACTGTATTGATGGTGGTTGCTTTGTGGTCTTCTGTGAATATGGTAATGGGCATGACACTACAATCTTGATTTAACAGACCTGTGTCAGTTTCAATACCTGATAATGATTGACGCATCACATAATTGTTTCGAGACAATTCGCGCCATTTAATATTACCTTCATTCCAACCTGCAGTTATGATTTTTGCGAACTGAGACAATGTTATAACTTTTTGGACACCTTCAACATTTGACATATGCCATGCGAATCGATCGATGTTTTTCATCGCTTTATGG